>JAFLUB010000030.1 GCA_022509025.1 Oscillospiraceae bacterium
ATGGCGTGCGTTAGCCTCCCTGCAACGCGCCTTTGGCGCTTTGGAGGGAGGTGGCATTTTAGAGCGACAGCGAAAAAATGACGGAGGGTCCCTGCGCAATTCTAAATATTAAATCCCGTTAATAAGACTTGCCGTCATTAGACCCTCCACCACGCTTCGCGCGGTCCCCCGCCCTCCAAAAATCCTTCGGATTGTTGCAGGGAGGCTCACCGTCAAACTACAATTTATCGGAATCAGATTTTAATGAAAGGAGGATTTATAACGTGATATACAAAAATGACAGTAATTTGGCGCTGATGGCGATGGAACGAAGCAGAACGGGAAATTACGGCGACTATATAGAAGAAAAACCGATTATAGAGAAGTGTCCCGTTTGCGGCTCAGATGTGGAAGTCGTATACGGCTTAGGGCAGGAAATCAAGGAATTTTACCGCGTAGATGATGACATAATCGGATGTAATTTATACGTTGAGAAGATAAATGAATACGGGTTGAAAACAGCGTAAAAGGATAGGAGGATGAAAAATGAACAGTAACGGAATACCATGGTTTCCGCTTGACACGCACCTCGATGAGAAGTTTGAGTTGATTGAAGCGGAATTCGGATTGACAGGGTTTGCGGTTATCGTTAAGCTATTTCAGAGAATTTACGGAGGACAGGGATATTACTGCGAGTGGACAAACGATGTGGCTTTGCTATTCGGCAGAAACTTAGACTTTAAACCTAATAACAGTATTTTGACGAAAATAATAAATGCTGCGATAAGCCGGGGGCTATTTGACAAGGAGCTTTATGATAAATACCATATTCTGACTTCAAAGAGTATTCAGAGAAGGTATTTCGATGCTGTCAGCCGGCGTAAAAATATCGGAGTGAAAAAAGAATATCTGCTGATTCCTGTTGACCGTATTTTAAAAAATGTCAACATTTCAGAAAAAAATGCTGACACTTGTGAACAGAGAAGAGAAGAGAATAGAAAAGAAGAGAAAATGAGAAAAGAGGATACAAAAGTATCAGCCTCTGCCGTTCCTCAAAGCATTATTGATTTATATAATCAAAACATTGCACCCATGACTCCTGTCGTGCTTCATAGTATGGAAGGGTGGCTCAAAATAATTGACGCTGACGTAATGGAATATGCGATAAAGGAAGCAGCCGGATATAACAGGCGGACGTGGAAGTATATTGAGGCGATACTGCGTAGTCATTCGGATGCGGGACGCACAACGCTTGACGCAGTACAGGACGCGGCGAAAAAGTATAGAAAAAATGATATGAATCTGAGCGTCAGTGAGAGTATTAATATCGATTACGATGAACTTGAAAAAATAATGCTCGGGAAGATGTAATATATGCGAGAAAATGAAGGGAGGAGAAAAAATTGACAAAGGAAAAACTTGAGCAATACCGCTCTATTGTGAACGAAATGGATGAATTGCGCGACAGGCTGAATGATAATATGGTATCTGACACTGTAACAGGCTCGGATACTCAGTTCCCCTATATAAAGCATACCATATCTATCAGCGGCGTTGTGGAAAATGAAAAGAACAATGCGGATATGAGGCTATACAACGCGCTTCAGATACAAAAGCAGATGATTGACGTTTTTATATCCAATATAGAGGACAGCGAAACACGCAGAATTTTCAGATACCGCTACATAGAGGGAAACAGTAAGCCGTCATGGCAGTGGATCGCGTTTAAAATCGGACACCATGATGAACAGTATCCGAGAAGAAAACATAATCGGTTTCTTAAAATGATAAACACGACGAACATGACAAAAAATGCGTGTTAGAATCTGAGATACAAAACGGAACCCGTTTTGTCGGTGATATGGGTTTCAGAAACGCCGGTCAGATGATGGGTTCGGCAGGCATGGCTGATGTGACGGGAATCTCCGATATTGCTCAAGGCGCCGGAAACGCGTTAAAAATGGCAACAGCAGGAACACAAATAGGTAGTTTTGCATCAAAAGCCGCATCAATAGCTCCAAAACTAAGCGAAGTCACAGACACAGGTATAAAAGGAAAGATTATAAACAGTGCAGTAGATAAAATAAATGGAATGTCTGTAGGAAAGGTGGCAAAATTTTTAAACCCTTTTGATAATCCAACCACCCTACTCATGGGAGCAACATCAGCTCAGGATAAGTTTGACGCATTGAAGCAAATGGGGTATGACAACAAAAAAGCAATGACAAACGCAATATTTACAGGGTATGTAAATGTTGTTACTGAAAAAATGGGCTATGACGGTACTTTAAAATCAATGTTTCTTCTAAAGGGGAATCCGATTACCGGCAGTAGTTCTGCATCCAAATTAAGGAATTTAGGAAATGTGTTAAAAGGATATATGTCATCAAATACAAGTGAAGCATTGGAAGAGGTATATGCCTTAGGATTAGAGCGTTTTGGTGAATTTATACAGGGTATAGGTTATGTTGATAAGGAAGGAAAAATAAGGCAAAGAAAGTTTTTCGGAAAAGACGGCGTTATTGATATAAGCGCAAGGCGATGTTTGAAATCCTTAAAAGGGAAAAGCAGACTGCAAATGACAGTGATATAATATACCCGGAAGAAAGTAACGGATTAATAGATGTCCGCAAGGTCATAGAAGAAAACACAGGTGGATACGGATTTATACCGGATGCTGAATTTGCTGCAATAGAGGATACAGATATCCATAGCTTCATTCCGTATTCTGATTTGTCTATGAGCGAAGATATATACAGACCTGTATTTATACCGAATGCAGCAGGCTTAGCGCAAGCAGAATATGGACAGGTAGGTCGTGGTATCAACGAGAATGCCGTTGACAAAGCTACGGAAAGTGGTATAATAACTTCAACAAAAACATTATCTGATGATACATCACAGTTAAATTATATAGAAACAGGATACAAAGGCGGGACGACCTCACATCACAGTATTGAACAAAATATTCCTATCATATCTAAATCGTATAATTATACGAATGGATATTTTGGGGAAATCAGTCCAAGTACCGGTAACAGAACGAGAAATATTTTCTCAAATAACAATCTTTCAACGGCAAAAGATTTTTATAATAAAATAGCATTAGGCGGTAAAGAGCAAATATATTCTAATAATCTAAAAATAACAAGTATGTCAGATGGCACAATAATTAGTTTTCGTGTAAAATCCTATTCTGACGGAACGCCAGTAGTAGAGATAAACATAAAACGTAGCACAAATACCGGTGGTATAAAACAGCAAAAAATACATTTTGTAGGGAGTGATAATTGATGAAAACAATAGATGTTCGATTTGACGATAACACAATAGCTGCATTGAAAAACATAATAGGCAGGAATGTAAAAAAATACAAATGCGATCCTCCTGTAGTTGATTCAACCGTATATGGTATTATAGGCATATTTATAGATGATAAAGTCTATAAATTGACAAATTTCTGTGAAGTTCTAGATTATTATGGACAGCCCGAAGATGTTGCAGTTTTTAGATTTGCTTTATCAAATAAAGACGAGATAAAAACTTGCTTGCTGGAAGGTGAAATGATAGATACACCGATAGAAAGTTTAATTAAAGAAATTCATGTCATAAATGAGAATCAAAGATTATTTTATAAAGAACAACAAACATACAATGTGTGGCTAACAAGAGGACTTATTTTTATCCTTGCTGATGGAAGTGAAATATCATTTGAAAAAGATATATGGTTTTCTGAATTTATTGAAACTCAACGCGGTCATAAACTGATATCTAAATTCTCGTCGGTCAACATTTTTCTTGAAGGATGGGAAGATTGCGAAGGATACAGAACTGAATGCTCGCGTGAAGCTACTATTATAAAATAAACACAAGGGGACGGTTAGACCACTGAAAAAGTGGCATTACTGATTGTACATTTTGTGCATATAACAGAGGTGTTTTTCATCTAAATATATTGAAACCTTATCAATATAATGGTATAATAATCAAAATACTATAAAAGCGGGAGAGAGTTTTATGAAAAAAATGATAAAGAAAATAATCAGTTCGTTATGTGCCGTCTCTATACTTTTATCAGTGGCAGCAATGCCGTCATATGCTGATGACAATATAAAGGTTTTTTTAGATGGCAGTGAAATTCAGTTCGATGTTCCGCCGCAAATAATTGATGATTATACTATGGTTCCTATGAGGGCGATATTTGAGGCATTAGGATATTATGTTGAATGGGATCAAGAGTCTCAAATAGTTATGGCAGTAAATTTTCAGAATGATACTGCCATCATATTAGATTGTGAGAATAGCGCTATATGTGTATGCCCTGCCAGTGAGGCTATGGAAGCTATGTTATCTGAGGAAACTGTAGAGGAATTTGTAGATAAATACGTAGAAATATTAGAGCAAAAAATACCTATCATAGACGGAAGAACTCTTGTTCCTGTCAGAGTAATATCAGAATCCAGCGGCTGTGATGTACAATGGAATGGTAATACAAGAAGTGTATATATAACGTCTGCGCCGGAACAGCAAGATGAAACTTTGTTTTTTGATGAGTTTACAGGAATCCCGGCTCCTAACGCGAACCCTATAAAAAAAGAGTATATGCAGCCTGAAATACAGGGATATTATACATATATATATGATTATAACAATTCCGAACTGACAAATGAAAAAATAGTAGATTATATGAAAACACTGGAAGAATATGAATTTTACCTGGATCAGGACTGTGCGAAAGAAACAGGCGCAATACTATATTCTTATAACAATTATGAGGGTATTATTACGTTTTCCAGTGATGATACGATAACCAGAATCATTGTATCAATCAGAACGAAAGCGCCTACTGTTTCTTATTATGCTGAATACAAAGATGTGCCTGATTTAAGCTCTGTTGTTTCGGAGTATAAATTCATAAACAAAAAGATTGACAGATCACAGGTTACGTATCAGTATAGTTATTTAAACCAATCATTAGATCCGATGCAGAACTATATTGATTTGTTAAAAAATTCAGGATTTATAGACATTACCAACAATAATTACAACGGCATGACTTTTACTAACAAAAATGTATCAGTAAATCTTTTTGCTGATGATACAACAAAGATTATTCATGTAACAATTGATCAGTTAGTAGAAATTCCGACAAATAATTCAAGCCAATATACACCGCCGTCTGATACTCAACAGAACTATCCGTCCGGAGGTCAAACGGAAAGTGAATATAACAAAGGAACAAATCATTTCCAAAACTATTATACAGACGAGGATATTGAAGGTCAGAGGAGAGCGGCTTATGAAAGTGAACTGGCTGCTATAAATGCAAAATATGATGCTATGATTAAAGGGACGCAGGAAGCATTTCAGAAAATCCCAGGTTATAAATCCAGTCAGGCAATTTCAATTTTTGCTCGGCAGGAGATAGAGTACAAGAGACAGCGTGACGAAGAAATTGCCATATTGAAGGCTAAATACGGTTACGATGAATAAAGTATGTCACAAGATGGGGAGGAACACAATGGGTTGTTATTAATCAAATAAAAAAAGTAATAACAGAAAAATAAAAGCACGTTCAAAACATACGGTTTTGGACGTGTTTTTTCTTGTCCGAAAATTTAATCAAAAAATTTTAAATTTGACGAAAATGACGAAAAATGTGTGTTAGAATTTAATATGTAAACAGGAAAACATTGTTATATGGCGGTCGGATAGGAGGTGATACGGGTGAGACTGACGGACGATGAAAGAAAACAGATTGCGGCTGATTACATGAAATGTGAAAATTACAGCGCTGTGGCGAAGGAATACGGAGTGAGCCGTACGACTGTGAGAAGCGCAGTAAAGCGTTACAGTGAGGCTTGCTCAAGGTTACCGCCGGAAATTGCGGAAGCTGCGGAAAGCGCGGACGATGCAAAGGCAGAAACGGGGAAAGTGGACAAAGCACAATGCGAAGCCGGGAATGCGGAAAATCCAAAAGGCGAAAACATGAAAGAGAAAAGTGAGAATAGCGGCATTAAAAGCAGCATACAAACTCAGCTTGATAAAAAGGTGGAGAATGTGGCAACAGGAGAGGACGCTCTCTGTACAAGCACCTATAATACCGCTCCAGGACAATGCTCTTTTGCTCATGGCAGCGATAATAAAGCCCTTGCTTTTCAATTTAAAATCGGACATATGGCGACAGAGGGAACAGCCGGCAATATGGCATATGAACATAGTGGCGACGCGTTTATTGTAGGTAACGGAGGAAGCTCCACAGGCGGTCAACATAATGCCTTCCGTGTTGCGTATGACGGTAACGCGTATGCGGGAAAAGCAATGAACTCCACAGGCGCGGACTATGCCGAGTTCTTTGAATGGCTTGACAAAAACGCTGATAACGCTGACAGGCGCGGATTGTTCGTTACGCTTGACGGTGACAAGATACGAATTGCAAATAAAGATGATGATTATATTCTCGGTATCGTATCAGCTGCGCCGGGCATGGTCGGAAACAACTATGCTGATACATGGCAGGGTATGTGGGAAACGGATATCTTCGGAGCGGTAAAGACGCACACGGTACATCATGACGCGGTATATGAGGAGAAAGAAGTAACCAATCCTGAAACGGGCGAGACTACTGAGGAGCAGGTGCTTGTGCGTGAGGCGTATGATGCGGAAGAGCCGATTGTAAATCCGGATTACAACCCTGACGAGGAATACATACCGCGTGAGAAACGTCCCGAGTGGGGTATTGTCGGTATGATGGGACAGCTTGTAGTGATTGACGACGGCACTTGCGAAGTTAACGGATACTGTGCGCCATCAGACGGCGGCATCGCAACATCGGCAGAAAAGGGCTACAGAGTCATTGCAAGGTTGGATGAAACACATATTAAGGTGATGTTCATATAATATAGTAACGTAAGCATTCGCTCTGCGAATGCTTACGTCAGACTGTCGACAAATTGCCCAGACCGCGCAATATCACAATCTACAATATCAAGGTGTTTTTTATACTAAGTAAATTTAACAGCGGTATTTTATCGAAAAACACCGCTGTTATGCGCTTTTCACGAAAATAAGCCTTACCGTACCCACGTACGCCGACAGGCTAATTTTCGTAAAATCTGACCTAATTTGTCAAAGTCTGCTCAGTGTGTAGACTTTGTCTACACACTGACGTAAGCATCCGTTCTGCGAATGCTTACGTTACAACGAAGTCAAACAAGGAGGGATAAAAATGGACAAGATTTTTAATGCAATAAGCATAATCGGCGGCATAGTCGGCGGTTTATGTGTCAATATATTCGGTGGCTGGGATGCTATGCTATGGGCGCTTGCCATATGCATGGTACTCGATTATTTTTCAGGTATAATCAAAGCCGTATACAACAAAGAATTATCAAGTGAGATAGGATTTAAAGGGTTACTGCGCAAGGTTGCAATCCTTATAGTTGTGGCATTGTCACATGTGGTACAGACATTTGTCGGTGAAAAGATACCGATAAGGGAAATTGTGATTGTATTCTATGTAGTGAACGAGGGGATTTCAATTCTTGAAAATGCTGCTGTGGTATATCCGAAAACACCTGAAAAGCTAAAGGAGATACTACTGCAATTACGAGGTGATAACGATGACAGCATTTCCTGAATACACATTATCCGACAGTGCAATAAAAGATATCGCTGAATGTATAACAGGCGAAACGGGCGGGGCGGATATCCTCGCCTGCCGCCAGGAGGCAAGTCAGATGTGCAACCTGAATGAAATCACATACGGAAGACAAGCGACAGAAGCGGATATCCTGAAAACACTTCATGGCGGTTGGTATTCCAAAAACAGCTGGGGAAAAGGCGTGACGCAAACAGCGATTGACGCGGTAAAATTCGTTATGGTTATGGGAAACCGCGTTCTGCCGCGATATGTGACAGAGCATGACTGGTTTCCGAATGATATAATAAATCCTAAGGCGAGGAACAAATACAATGTCGGTGATGATGTTGAAAATAAATATGACTCAAAATACCAATTTTACACATTCTTCGGCGCGAATAAAGACGGTGATATAGCCGGATATTTCAAGAAGGATTATGAGAAATACAAGGACGATGTTCCGTACGGAGGTGAAACTATGGCAAATGCAATTGATAAGGTGATTGAGATAGCCGAAGATGAAGTAGGATATCTTGAAAAGAGATCAGACAGTCAGCTTGACGACAAGACTGCGAATGTAGGCAGCAGCAACTACACCAAATACTGGCGCGATATTGCACCGGAGTATCAGGGTGAGCCTTGGTGCGCGGGATTTATAACGTGGGTATTTGTAAAAGCGTTCGGTAAGGATATGGCTGAAAAGCTTTTGAAGCATTACCCGTATGTATATTGTCCGACAATGGCGGATTTATTTACGCTCCATGCAAATCCCATGCGCGGCGATATCGTTATATTCTACCGCAACGGAGAATTTGTGCATACGGGAATAGTAACGAGCGTAAACGGTGATTATTTCACCACTGTTGAAGGAAACACTTCGGGAGGCAGTACGATAATAGAGAACGGCGGCGGAGTATATAAAAAGGGATACTACAACTCTAACCTGCCGGGAACAAAGTTCTGCCGTCCTGATTACAGCATTATAGAAATGGAGGATTTAACTATGACACAGTATGAAGAATTGAAACAGGAAATCAAAACTTTAAAAGAAGAAAATCAAAGATTGATGGACACGGTGGAAAGCACGTTTGTCTATAACTACAATGACGAAAACATCCCTGACTGGGCGCGCCCGGCTTTAAAGGCGGCTATGGATTCGGGCGCTGTACGGGGTGACGAAAAGGGACAGCTGCACCTCAACTACAAGGACTTGCGCACAATCGTGCGTGAATACAGATGCGGATTGTATGACAAATAATTCGGGATTAAAATAATTCCCATTTTGAGATATATTCCATATTATATAATATAGATTATTGAAAGTAATGATTAACGTGATAACTCACGTTAATAGGATTTAATTGCCCGTGCGAGTTTTTTCTCGCAAAGCTTCGAAAAACGCACATGGGCATAATATCCATTTAACGCTTTATCTGCCCACGATAAGGATGTTAAAAATTTTATTAAAATTTGTGGGCAGAAAGGCTATGGATATTTATTATGGAATATAACAGAGCAGCGGCAGTGGCGTATGCCAAACGATGGGCATACGGCAGAAACCCCGCCTATTATGATTTTTCGGATTTGGGAGGCGACTGCACCAATTTTGCATCGCAGTGTATTTATGCAGGAAGCGGTATCATGAACTACACGCCTGTTTACGGTTGGTATTATATTTCTCTGAACGACCGCGCTCCCGCATGGACGGGAGTTGAAGAGCTTTACCGATTCCTGACAACAAATCGCGGACCCGGACCGCGCGCGATATTGACGGATTTATCCCAGATACAAAACGGCGATATAATCCAGCTGCGGTTTGGTGAAAATAAACGTTTCGACCATTCTCCGGTAGTGGTTGACGCCGGAAACAGAACGCCCGGTAGTATTTTAGTTGCGGCGCATTCCTATGACGTGGACTGCCGTCCGCTTGCATCGTACAGGTATCTCGGGATTCGTCCGCTCCATATAACAAATGTCGGGGAATAAAGAGTATGTTTGGCGCTATGGAGAAATTAAAGAAGGGCATAAACAAGGGTTTGGAACAATTTCCAAACCCTTATTTTATTATCCGAAATATCTCTTTAAAAGACCTTCAGGGTCATTAATATATAATAATTTTTTTGTCAATTTGCGCGCGGCGTATTTTTTATCTGTTCGCAGTCCGGCAAAATACGTTGCAATGCGCATTTATATATGGTATAATTCATATAAAAAAGGAAGGATGACAAAAAAATGAAAAAAACAATAACTATAATACTTGTATCTGTTATGGCTGTATCGGCACTGGTGGGATGCTCACGGGAGGCGGCAGAACCAACGGAAGCTCCGGTGGAATATGTGACCAAATACGTGACAAACACTGATAAGCTCGATATACGGGAGCAGCCATCCAACGATGCGTCAATAATATGCAGCATAGACAAAAATGCGCCTGTCAGCTTTGTCGAGGATTCTCAGAACGGTTATTCCAAAGTAGTATACAACGGAGTTACGGGATATGCATTAGCATCATATCTTACGAAGCAGGAGCCTGAACCTGCGGACGAAGCAGTGGCGGCAATAAACACTGTTCAAAGTAATGATTCCGTACATAGCAAGCCGGCTCCGCCGCCGGCAAATAACGGCGGTACCTCTTCCATAATAAGCAACAGAAGCGACAGCGAAATAGAAGACTACATCACATCGTATGTTCGTCCGTTATACAATGAGGTAAACAGTAATCTTAATAGTTATTCCGCATCAGTTTCCAACGGTGTTAAATATTGGCATGACGGTAAAGGATACATAAAAAAAGAATTTCCATCCTCAGTAAATAACTACGGCTATACAAGAGAGTATTATTATGATACGGACAGTGGAAGAATTGCTTTCGCATTTATTTACAGCGGTACTACAGAATATAGATTATATTTCCGTACAAATCAGTTGGTGCGTTTTATAGCTCCTAACGGTGACGTGATGAACAACCCTAAATCTGCGGAGGCTCTGACGATGGGTGAATATGTGATTTCCGAAGCGTATTAAAGAGGAAACACGATATATATATTAAAGAAAAAAATTACTAGGCGGCGGAGTAAAATCTGCCGCTTTTTTATTTTCTGATTTTGATGATTTTACACGCTTTTAAAGTGTATAAAATAAAGAAAGTACAAGAACAGTACAAGTCAGGCGGCGGAAAGGCGCAAAAAAAGAGCCTGTCTGTTTTTGGACAAGCTCTTATAAAGTACTTTATTTCATTAGGTTTTATCAGGATTTAGGCTTAACCGAAATATCTCTTTAAAAGACCCTCAAAGCCCTTGCCGTGTCTCGCTTCATCCTTTGCCATTTCATGAACAGTGTCATGGATTGCGTCGTAGTTTAATTCCTTAGCTCTCTTTGCAAGGTCTAACTTACCTGCTGTTGCGCCGCACTCAGCCTCAGCTCTTAATTCTAAGTTCTTCTTTGTGGACGGAGTTACAACCTCGCCTAAAAGCTCAGCAAACTTTGCAGCGTGCTCAGCCTCTTCAAGAGCGGCTCTCATATAGAACTCGCCGATTTCAGGATAGCCTTCTCTGATAGCCTGACGGCTCATAGCTATGTACATACCAACCTCTGTGCACTCGCCTTCAAAGTTAGCCTTTAATCCTTCATATACATCAGCCTCAACCTTATCCTTTGCGCCTACGCCGATAACGTGCTCACAAACGAAATTAAGAGAACCCTCCTGCATTACTGTGAACTTTGAGCCAGGAACGCCGCACTGTGGACATTTTTCAGGTGGCTCGTTACCCTCATGAACATAACCACATACGGGACATACATACTTTGCCATAATTTTTTCCTCCCTGATTTTAAATATAATTTTAACTCTGTAATTATAACATTTCTTACTATGTTTGTCAATATCGTTAGATACCGATATACAACAAATACGCGTCAGATAACAGCAAATAAAATTCCGCTTATAATAACTGCAGCACAGATAAGCTTATACAAAGTCCTTTGTTCTTTAAACACAAGTCTGCCGCCTATAATAGTAATCATAACCGAACATTGCTTTATAAGCGTCATTGCGACAACTGTGCTGTCCGGGTCGGCGCAGGCAATAAAAAGAGCCTTGTCGCCTATAACAAACAATACGCTGAGTAGTATAATCCAGTAATTTTTACACAGCGCGCGCCAGTCGATTTTTGTCCTTGTGAAAATCATATACCCAAAATACAGGATAAGCAAAAAGAACATATACCAGAACTGAAGCTGACCGCTGTTCATATGCTGCATGAGCATTTTATCGAGAAGCTCTGATACCGCGTTACCCAAGCATGATATCAGCACAAGAAATATGTATATGGATTTTGTTTTTTCATCCTTTCCCTTGCCGCCAAGATTGACGAATAAAAGCCCCGCAAGCACAAGCAGCATTCCTATAGCCTTGTGCGGGGTGAGCGTTTCCTGGAGCACTATCATACCGAGCGCCGTAGCGAAAATCACGCGCGACATATCCATAATCCCGTAAAATCCTATAGGCAGCTTTTTTATCGCCCTGAAACCGCATATCCACGCTATAAATATTATTACGGATTTTATCATTATAAAGCCTATATAATGAAAGTCTGTCGAAAGCGCGTTTTTCGTCTCCGGCAGAACGAAAAGAAAGCTTATTACCGTGTAGAAAAACAGTACCTCCATGGCAGAGTTTTTCTCCATTGCCTTTTTCTTTATAATATCTCTTATACCCTTTAATACCCCGTAAAGGCATACGAGTCCTATCCACATTTTTATTCAACCCCGTTTAAATATAATAAAACCGTGCAAGATGCAACGAGAATTTTTCCCAAACTTAATCTTCCCATGGGCGGATTCTGTATGTCACGCCAATTCGTTTACAGATTGCCGCGCACTTCTCTTCCTCGTCCTCGGTGAGAGTTGTGGAGACGGTTGAAAGAATAACCTCTTTAACGTAATTCTTCACATTCTCCGCAAACTTTAGCATCGCGTCAAATGACTCTATCCCGAACTTACTCCGTGTAAGCTCTAAATAACGCTCTTTGTTAGGAGTGTTGAGACTTATTGATACTATGTCAATAAGTCCCTCAAACATCGGCGCGGTATTTTTTTCGTGAATAAGGTCACTGAGACCGTTCGTGTTTATCCGTATCGTTTTATTGTACTTTTCTTTTATAAAACGGCAGACCTCAAGAACATCGTCAAGACGCTCTGTCGGCTCACCGAATCCGCAGAATACGACCTCTCCGTATTTATTTATATCAAATTTCTCAAATTCTGCCTTTACTTCATCCACGCTTGGTTCTCTCTGAAGCCACAGACTGCCGGAATTATTCATTTCATCACGCGTCTGACGCAGGCAGAACGTGCATGCGCAAGGGCATTTGTTTGTCATGTTTACATATAAATTATTGTGTACCTCATACAGTATTACCATAATAGTTACCTCCATTTCGCCACCTTATAGCGGTACAAATTTTAACGTGGAAAAGGCTGGTCGCAAATTACATTTGCTGCTCGCCCATGCAACCTGGAACCAAGCAGATTTCCCTTTTGGGGAACACCGACATATGCTGTCCGAAAAAGGGTGAGATGAGCTGTTTATTGTGGAACAACGAGGTTCCGGGGCACCCACACGCAATTTGTTAATTGCGTATGTGGGTCGGGTTCTTCTTTTTCGCGTTAACGTATACTATTCTATCATACTTTCCCTGAACAGTCAAAAAAAATCACGAATATTTTACAAAATATAGTGATTTTTATTTTCTTTTATGGTAGAATGAATTTATCTGCATGAAAGGAATTAACGTGACAAGTCACGTTAATCAGATTTAATTGCCTGTGCGAGTATTTTCTCGCAGGCTTTGAAAATCGCACATGGGTAAAATATCCATTTAACGCCTTGTCTGCCCACGATAAGTGCGTTAAGATTTTCATTACTATTTGTGGGCAGAAAGGCTATGGATATTTTATCATGAATAAAATCACAATTACAGATAACAAAAAAGCGTCCATGGACGACTTTTACGGAATATTTTTCGAGGATATAAACCACGCCGCGGACGGAGGACTTTACGGAGAAATGATACGCAACAGAGCGTTTGAATTTTCACCGATGGATAACCAGTCATATCACGCGCTCACGGCATGGAAAAGAATAGAAGAAGGCGGCGCGCGCGTCAGCGCATACGTTTCAAATACAAATCCTTTTTCAAAGAAAAACCCGAACTATCTCGTGCTTGAAATCCGGGACGCGGGAGAGAGAGCGGGTATTAAAAACCTGGGCTTCAACTGCGGACTCGCGGTAAAGGAAAACGCTGAATATATCTTTTCATGCTACGCAAGAGCGGATAAATCTTGCAGCGTAACTGTGTCAATAGATGACGCGTACGGAAAAAGCATTGCCGCAAAGGAGCTTAATATCGAATCAACAGAATGGAAGAAATATTCATTCACACTAACTGCCTCCGAAACAAACTCCACTTCGGTACTCGCAATCACAGCGAAAACGGCATGTAAATTCTGTCTTGATTTTGTGTCACTGTTCCCGACAGAAACCTTCAAGTCACGCGAAAACGGCATGAGAAAAGACATTGCCGAAATGCTTGCGAATCTCACGCCTAAATTTATGCGTTTCCCGGGCGGATGTCTTATTCATGACGGCACTCTTAACGCGGATGACAGAAACTCAATGTACCGCTGGAAGAACACCGTGGGAGACATAACGGAGCGTCCCGCGCGCCGTAATAACTGGCGGTATAATCAGTCATTGGGACTCGGTTATTATGAGTATTTCCTGTTCTGTGAGGACATAGGAGCGAAACCTTTACCTGTTCTTCCCGCAGGCTATAATCCGCATATGGAGCAGGCGGCGCCGCTTGATGAGATGCAGGAATGGATAGATGACGCGCTCGACCTTATTGAATTCGCAAACGGCGACACCTCAACAAAATGGGGAAAATTAAGAGCGGATATGGGACACAGCGAACCGTTCGGACTTGAATATCTCGCGATAGGAAACGAGGAAGTCGGACAGGGTTTCTGGGACAGATATAATTTGTTCCATAAAGCGATTCGCGAAAAGCACCCGGAAATAAAATTGATAAATTCTGCCGGACCGTTCCCGTCAGGCGGCGAATTTGAGCGCGGACATAATAACGCGCGCAAAAACGGTTCCGACTTTGTGGACGAGCATTATTACACTTCCCCCGAATGGCTGCTTGCGAACCACCACCGTTATGATAATTATCCTGACAGTCCGAAAATATTTTTGGGTGAATACGCGTCATGGGGCAACACGTATTATAACGCGCTTATTGAAGCGGCGTATATGACCGGACTTGAAAATAACGCTCACGCTGTCGGACTGGCGTGCTATGCTCCGCTGCTGGCAAATGCTGACTATGTGAACTGGCAGCCGGACATGATATGGTTTGATAATCACCGCGTATACGGCAGCGCAAACTATTACGTGCAGAAAATGTTTATGAACAATACCGGAAACACATTGCTTGAAACAGAAACCGAGGGACTCAGTAACAGCATAACTCTTGGTTCTCCTGTCATTTCAGGCGATATTGAGCTTGAAGCGGACAGATGCAGCGCCGATTTTTATGATATCAAAATAACAGATATGGTAAGCGGTGACGTTAAGAAATTTGACTCACTTTCCTTTAAAAACGGCGGAAAGGTTAAGCTTGACACGGTTTCTTCAGAGCATTATAAGGTTGAGTTCACCGCAAAGCGCGCTTTCGGCGATACGGGTTTCAGGCTGATATTCGGAAAGACTGACGAAAAGAATTTAATACAGTGGTTTATCGGCGGCTGGCAGAATCAGGACACGGAAGTGAACGCACAAGTTGACGGACGCGGCTCATGCCTTGACCATAACATTTTCTCAGTTATGACAGGACGTGATTATAAGCTATGCCTTGAAATTAACGGGCGTGAAATAACGACCTTCATCAACGGTAAAACAGCAAACACAGCTGTTGACAGACAGCCTGTGATGGAGGAATTGTATTATACCGCAAGCTGTGATGAAGAGAATATATACATAAAGGCGGTTAATGTGCGCGATACCGATGTTACGGCGCAGATTTGCGTGGAAGCTGTGGAAAAAATCTCGGCAACTGTAACAGAGCTTTCGGGGTATAACATGGACGATATGAACGACTTCGATAACCCTGAAAAGGTATCACCGAAAACAAAAACGCTTACCGCTGATGGGAATACATTTGATTATACTTTCCCGCCGCAAAGCGTTACGGTGTTTACAGTGAAAAGATAAAGAAAAATGAGCACGGTGACGGACACTGTTAAGACAGTAACAATTAGTTTTTCTGAAAACAGCATAGTTTTAAGCTATAAATAATAGTTTTGACCTTTCATTGAAAGTATTGATGTCCGGAATGAAGTCATTAGAGAAATAGGATAACTGATATTTGCGACACAGTGACCAATATGAATTTAAAAGGGAATATGATGATAAGAAAACTGAAGCGGAAAGATTTCGATAGCGTTTTTCAAATTATTGAGGCAAGCTTTCCGGAAGATGAATACAGAACATATGATGAACAAAAAGCTTTGTTGGATAATAAAGCATATGAAGTTTACACAGTACTAAATTACGATGATAATACAATAAAGGCTTTTATTGCAGTTTGGGAATTTGATTCTTTTGTATTTATTGAGCATTTTGCAGTAAATCCAACACATAGGAATAATGGTGTTGGCAGCGAATTTTTGAGGAAGTTTGTTCGCATGCAAGAGAAAATAGTCTGCCTTGAGGTAGAGCCTCCGGATAATGAAATAGCTTCCCGAAGAATCGGATTTTATGAGCGCAATAATTTCTTTCTCAACAAATACCCGTATACACAACCACCGATTTCAACAGGAAGAAATCCTGTTCCTCTTCTGATTATGACCTATGGGCGATATATCAACAACATGGAATTTGATAAAATAAAAAAAGAGATATTCACTAAAGTATATAAACAAAGTTAAACAATAAATTCCTGTTTGTGACACAGAAAAAATTTTAAAACAGGATTTATAATCAAATATGCTGATAAGACCAGCGAATTATACATAAAGGCTTGTAATATAGCAAAAGAAGCATACAAATTTTTTAAAGATAATTTCCCTTTAACAGATATGCACGTTATCTGCTGTTATATTCGATTATATGAATATCTTATTGAAGCCGGCAGGACAGATTTATTCGATATGGAAGATTTTAAAAACAAATTGACTGAGCAAGTAAGTAATAATAAGGGGCTGCCCGATTTAGCGCAGACCATAGAAAGGCATTGAATCAGCATAAAGCCTGAATTTTTAGATTATTTTAAATAGTTCTTAATGTGGAATTTCGCAATATTTTGCGAAATTCTTCGTTCCGTCCGTTCTGCATCTAAATTCATTCAGCCTCAAAGTGGGTGTTGCTTAACGCAACACCCACTTCTTAATCCTGTCTGACAGACAATTCACCGTACTGTCTTAACAGTGTCCGTCAAATGCTCATTTTTTATTATTAATTTCCGCATTCAATACTAATCTCATTGAACACCGTTAAATAATCGCTTATTGATTTATTCTTCTTTTCCTCGCCGCTCACGTCCATGATAATACCGCCGTCATGCATCATGATTGCGCGAGTGCCGTACTCAACGGCATAGCGCAGATTATGCGTTACCATAAGTGTGGTTATATTCTTCTCACGAACTATTTTTTCCGTAAGCATCATAACCGTATCCGAAGATTTCGGGTCAAGCGCCGCCGTGTGCTCGTCAAGAAGCAGCAAATCGGGACGTATCATAGTCGCCATGATAAGCGCCAATGCCTGTCTTTGTCCGCCCGAAAGCGAACCGGCAGGAGTTGATAGTCTGTTCTCGAGACCCATGCCCAACAGCTCAAGCTGTGAGCAGTAAAAATCCTTGCGCTGTCTGTTAAGACCGAACGACAGACCGTACATCTTACCCTTATTATCTGCGATAGACATATTCTCCCAGATAGTCATGGACGGACAAGTACCCATCGATGGGTTCTGAAAAACTCTGCCGATTTTCTTCGCGCGTTTGAAATTCTTCATGCCGCTCAGATTAGCACTATCAAGTATAACAGAACCGCTGTCCGCAGCCACGTCACCGGAAATGATATTGAGCATTGTGGTCTTACCGGAACCGTTGGAACCGATAACACCGACAAACTCACCATCGTTAATAGTCAGATTGAAGCCGGAAAAAAGCACCTTTTCATCAATAGTACCCTGATTAAAGGTTTTATTTATGTTTGAAAGCTCAAGCATCTTTTTTCACCCCGGCTTTCTTCTTTTTAAGTACAAACTCGTTTATAACAAGCGTTAAAATAAACAGAACAGTTATCATAAGGTTTGTGTTCTGCGAAGGCAGACCCGCCGCGAGTGCAACGGAAATACATGCCTTATACACAATCATACCGAGCAATACGCCCGTTGTGATACGCAGGAATCTTATCTTCTTGAACACGGTCGTGCCGATAATAACCGCCGCGAGACCCATAACGACCGTACCCGTACCTGAGCCGACATTGAACGCTCTGCCGTACTGACAGTATACCGCGCCTGCAAGCGATACAAGTCCGTTCGCGATTGCAAGGCCGATTATCTTTATCGTGCCCGGGTTCTTCGCGAGTGTCACGACAAGCCCCTCGTTATCTCCGACACTGCGGAGAAGAAAACCGGACTTTGTGCGCATATACCAGTCAAGAGCGAACTTCGCAACGAGCGCGATAACGAGTATCACGCTGAGCTTCGAATACATCGCCATGTGACCGTTTCCGAACAGGAACGAAGTCTCGGAGAAAATAGTCGTTGAGTCCATGCTCAGAAAGTCTGACGCCTTTCCGACTATTCCGTAGTTTATGGAATACAGAGCGGTCATCGTCAGAATACCGCACAACAAATTCCTTATTTTCAGCTTGACATTAAACAGCCCCGTGAACATACCCGCGACGCTTCCCGCCGCAAACGCGGCGATAAGCGCGAGCCACGGGCTCAGTCCGTGATTTATCATTACAAAGCATACCGCAATTCCCAAAGGGAATGTACCGTCAACCGACAAGTCAGGGAAGTCGAGAATGGTATAGGTGATATACACACCCATCGCCATAATTCCGTATATAAGTCCCTGCTCGAGTATGCCTATTATAAGTCCTTCAATCATGACTCTGACGGAGTGTTCTTAACCTCTGCTCTGTCGGATATCGACTGCGGGATTGTTACTCCGATACTTGCTGCCGCGTCTGTGTTGATTGTAATCTTGCTCTCTGTTAGAGTCTCGTAAGGAATTGTTTTTATATCCTCACCCTTCAATACTCTTGCAGCCATGATACCTGCCTTTTTACCAAGGTCGATGTAGTCAATACCTGCTGATGCGATACAACCGTTTCCTACCTGCTCCTCTTCGCTGCCGAATACAGGGATATTAGCCGCGTTAGCCTTCTCAAGAAGTACAGGGAGGTTTGCAACAACAGTGTTGTCTGTCATATTTGAAATACAGTCAACCTGAGAAACGAGTAAATCAACTGCCTGCGGGATTTCCGCCGCGTTTGTGATACCCATATCAACAAGCTCAAAGCCGTACTCGCCGACCTTTTCCTTGTAGCTCTCTATAGTTGAAACTGAGTTAGCCTCGCTTGTTGTGTATAGAATACCAATCTTCTTTGCCTCAGGAAGCATCTCTCTTATAAGCTTTAGCTGCTCCTCTACCGGTAGCATATCGCTCACACCTGTGATACCTTCCATTGCTTCTGTTGCACTTAGAGCAAGGTTAGCCGCAATCGGGTCTGAAACCGCGTTGAAGATTACAGGCACTTTAGACTCAAATGCCGCGTTATAGCAAGCCTGCGCTGACGGTGTCGCGATACCGCAGACAAGGTCCATTCCCTGTGAAATAAACTGCTGAGCAATCTGGGTGTTTGTAGCATCATCAGCCTTAGCGCTCTGCTCTGTTATGTCGTATGCAATGCCTTCTTCGTCCAGTCCCTGTTTGAAGCCTTCGCGGCAGTTGTCAAGTGACGGATGGTCTGCATACTGCAAAACACCTATCTTATATGTCTTTTCCGCGTCAGTGTTGCCGGTGCTGTTTGACGCACAGCCCGCCATTGTTGCCGCGCATAAAAGCGCCGCCGTTCCCATTGCCAATACCTTTTTCAAATTCATTTTTCTCAAATCCTTTCTTTTCTAAGCTAAAACAGAAGCCCTCATAGACAGATAAGACTATGAGGGCATAAATATACTTAATTAAATAACCATACTCTGTTCTAAACTCATCTAATCTAAATGCTATTATACTAATAAAGATGTATATTGTCAATAGTAAATTACTCTGTTTCGTCAATAAAAATCAGCTCCTTGGCATACGGCAGAGTTCTCGCCCATGCTATAAACGACTGCGACCACTCGCTGAGCTTATGAAAACGGCGCTGACCCTTTGAGCACATCGCAAGAAGATTTTCATATGACATTGTAACCGTTCTCGTCTGCTGCCACGAAGAGGGCAGCCATCTGATAAGCTCCTTCCAATAGTCCTTGTCCTTCGTCTCTAAATATTTTACCCGCATATTCTCAAGAAATTCAATATGCTTATTTATAGCGTCACCGAGCTTCACGCCGTCATAGTCAAGGTCAGGGTTGTAGTCGTCAATTTCAAAGCACTCGGCTGTGATAGGAGTAGACGCTATCTTGTGCATGGTCGAGGTGCTGTTCGCAACCGTGCCGACCTTGTAGGTATCAAACTCCTTCCACCAGTAAAGCGGACCCGTTATATCCACCGACACGAAAATCTGGCGCATGAACTTCCTGTGTTCGCTGCCTGACTTTATAAGCCTTTTGGCAAGTCCCAAGTCATTTTCACCGATTACAACGCGTCCGTTTTCCTCGGTTGTATCGTTTTTCGCCCATGATTCAAGCGGATTACGCATACCTCTTAGTGCGCTTTTGAAGCCGTAAACTTCGGTATTTTCAAATTTCATTATACCTTACCCTCCTTGCGCATTTCTATATATTCATCAAACGTACACATCCTGTCAATAATAGTGCCGTCCTCTTTTATATCAATAATTCTGTTCGCGATTGTGTTCACAAACTCATGGTCATGCGATGCGAAAATCACGTTACCCTTGAACGCTTTAAGACCGTTGTTGACTGCCGTGATTGATTCAAGGTCAAGATGGTTTGTCGGCTGGTCAAGGATAAGCACGTTTGAGCCGTAAAGCATCATGCGCGACAGCATACATCGCACCTTTTCTCCTCCCGATAATACCTGTACCTGCTTGAACACATCATCACCGGAGAACAGCATTCTGCCTAAGAAACCGCGGATATAGCTTTCGTTCTGGGTTTCAAATCCCTCCGCGCTGTATTGACGGAGCCAGTCAACAAGGTTTAATTCACAGCCGTCAAAATACTTTGAGTTGTCCTTCGGGAAATAGCTCTGCGATGTGCTTACGCCCCATTTAACCGTTCCCTCGTCCGGCTCGCTTTCAAGCGCGAGTATCTGCATCAGAGCCGTTACGGCAAGCTCGTTTTCGCCGATAATTGCGATTTTATCATCGTGATTCATTGTGAATGAAATTCCGTTTAATAGCTTCTCACCGTCAACTGTTTTTGAAACGCCGTCCACGGTAAGCAGGTCGCGTCCCGCCTCTCTGTCCATCTCAAAACCGACAAACGGATAACGTCTTGACGATGCCGGCAGCTCCTCAACAGTGAGCTTATCAAGCATCTTCTTACGGCTTGTCGCCTGCTTTGATTTTGACTTGTTCGCGGAGAAACGCTGAATAAACGTCTGCAATTCCTTGATTTTCTCCTCAGCCTTTTTATTCTGCTGCTTTATGAGCCGCTCCATCATCTGACTTGACTCGTACCAGAACTCGTAGTTGCCGACATACATCTTTATTTTTGAGTAATCTATGTCAACAATATGCGTGCAGACAATATTAAGGAAATATCTGTCATGAGAAACGACTATGACTGTACCCTCATAGTCGAGCAGGAAGTCCTCAAGCCATTCAATCGCCTGCAAATCAAGATGGTTTGTCGGCTCGTCCAGAAGGATTATGTCAGGATTTCCGAAAAGCGCCTGTGCAAGCAGCACCTTCACCTTGTCGTTACCGTCAAGAGAAGCCATGTCTGAGTATAGAATGCTTTCGTCAAGACCAAGACCCTGAATAAGCTTTGAAGCGTCCGATTCCGCTTCCCAGCCGTCCATCTCGGCAAACTCCGCTTCAAGGTCTGCCGCTTTCAGTCCGTCCTCGTCGGAAAAGTCCTCTTTCATATATAGCGCGTCTTTCTCTTTCATGATGTCATAGAGACGCTTGTTGCCCATGATAACCGTGTCAAGCACAGTGTACTCGTCGTATGCGAAATGGTCCTGTTTCAGAACTGACATACGGCAGTTCGGGTCGATTGACACCTCGCCCGATGTGGAGTCAAGCTCCCCTGAAAGGATTTTCAAAAATGTCGATTTACCCGCGCCGTTTGCGCCGATAACGCCGTAGCAGTTACCGGGCGTGAATTTTAAGTTAACGTCTGAAAACAGGTTCTGCCCGCTGAAATTCAGACTCAGATTTGTTACTGTAATCATGAATTTTTTCTCCTGAATATTGATTTTATTCCTTAATTATACTATAATATCACTATAAATGCAAGAAGAAACGTGACCCGGAATAAAAGGAATTTGTCAGTATGTAGTTTGTTGATATACTGAATTTGATGTTCGTAGGAGCATCGTCCCCTACAACGGTTGGCATCTGATTATTTCACACGCAGACAAATTCTAATTTGTGAACAGAAAGGCTATGGTGATTATTATGTTAAATATAGGCTGTCATTTATCAGCGTCAAAGGGATATCTGCACATGGGCGAGGAAGCGAAAAGCATAGGCGCGAACACATTCCAGTTTTTCACGCGCAATCCGCGCGGAGGTAAGGCAAAGGATATTGATGAAAACGATGTTAAAGCGTTTCTGGAATTTATGAAAGATAATAATTTTTCCCAAATTCTCGCGCACGCGCCGTATACGCTTAACGCATGTTCTGCTAAGCCTGAGACTCGCGAATTTGCGCTGAACACCATGAAAGACGACCTTATGCGTATGGAATACACGCCTCATCAGCTTTATAATTTCCATCCCGGCAGCCATGTCGGACAGGGCGCGGAGGTTGGTATCGACCTTATTATAAAGCAGCTTAACGCCGTGCTTTGGGAGGATATGACTACAACCGTGCTTCTTGAAACAATGGCGGGCAAGGGCAGTGAAATAGGCCGCTCTTTCGAGGAGCTCAAAACTATTATTGACGGTGTGAAGCTTCAGGAAAAGATGGGTGTGTGCCTTGATACCTGTCATGTGTATGACGCAGGCTATGATATTGTAAATAATCTTGACGGCGTGCTGGAGGATTTTGATAGAATTATCGGGCTTGACCGACTTAAGGCGATTCATGTTAATGACAGTAAAAATCCGTTTGAAAGCCATAAGGACAGGCATGAAAAGATAGGTGAGGGAAGCATCGGATTTCAGACAATGGTGAATATAATCAACCACCCGAGATTGCAGGGTATTCCGTTCCTGTTGGAAACACCGAATGAAATTGACGGATATGCAAATGAAATTAAAATGTTAAGAGACGCGTATAAGGGATAAAGCAAAAAAGGGAACTGCCATAAAAATCATGGTAGTTTCTTTTTTTGTAAACTCTCAAATAACCAGGGGGCTGTTACGTTAAGAAACAGCTCTAATCACCTCATATTTTATTTAGTTAAAGGTATAACCATACACACATATAACTGTTTCGGAATAATATATATTGAGGGGCTGACTGATTTAGCGTACGCCGTCGGGCGAGTTTTGTCCGTTCTGTATCTGAATTCAATCATCCCCTTCTTTACAGAAAAATCCGAGGGGAGTGAAGATTATGTATGTAGTAGTAGGTTCTGCGACAGCTGCCGAAAGAGTAAAAAAGGCGGCGGAAAGGGTTGTCGGATTTCCCGCGTATGTGGTGCATACGCCTGCGGCTATTCATCATAGCGGCTGTTCCTATTCCGTGCGTCTTGATGACCGCGCGCTCAATGAAGTTAAAACAATATTATATGATAACGGAATATCTTTTAAGGGGATTTATATAGAGGAAACTGAAAAAGGGGAGCGTGTTTACCATGCTGTATCTTGATAACGCGGCAACGACAGTGAGAAAGCCGCTTGCGGTTTATGCCAAGCTTATGAAAAGCACAATAGCAGGGAGCGGAAACGCGGGCAGAGGCGCTCATAAGAAAAGTATGGACGCGGTCCGCGCGATGGTTGACACACAGGATTTGATTGCTGAGCTTTTTAATATCCAAAATCCGCAGAATATTATATTTATGCAGAATGCGACTTACGCGCTGAACACGGCTATTTTCGGAACGGTAAGAGATTGCTCTCATATTGTTGTGACGGCTATGGATCATAACAGCGTACTGCGCCCGGCATATCTTTTAGGTAACTACACAGTGGTTGATGCCGATAAGACCGGATATGTGCGCGCGGAAGATGTCGAAAACGCAATCAGGGAAGATACAGCGCTTATTGTCTGCACGCACGCGTCAAACGTCTGCGGAACGGTTCAGCCTGTATACGAGATAGGGCGCATAGCAAAAAAACACGGGATACCGTTTCTTGTAGACACAGCACAAACAGCAGGTTGTACCGTGATTGACGCGGAGAAAATGAACGCGGACATGATAGCATTCTCAGGTCACAAGGGACTTATGGGGCCTTTGGGAACGGGCGGACTTTATGTCAGAAATCCCGAAAAGCTGTATCCTCTGGTTGTGGGAGGAACAGGCAGTAATTCGGAGAGTATTGTTCAGCCTGAGTTTATGCCCGATAAGTTCCATAGCGGCACAATGAATATTCCCGCGATAGCGGCGCTTTCGAGCGGCGTGAAGTATGTAATGAAGCGGGGAGTAAATGCAATCAGAGATTACGAGCATGGACTGGCAATGAGGTTCAGAGAAAATCTGCTTAACATGGAAAATGTAACGGTTTACGGCAGTGGCACCGGTGTTGCCACAGTCGCGTTTAATGTAGGGGAGCTTGACAGCGGCGAGGTTTTTGAACGGCTTATGGGACGCGTTGCCGTACGCGCCGGATATCACTGCGCGCCGTTGGCGCACAGAGCTATAGGCACAAGCGACAGAGGCGCTGTTCGTGCATCCTTCGGTGTTTTTAACACTCAGCACGATGTCAGCAAAATGACAGATTATATTTATCATATAAGCAGGGATTTAAAGGGATAGAGCAATCTGTCCCGTACATAAATGTACAGAAGAATAACAGAATATTTTAAAAAAAGTATTGACAAATACTATTCATTCTGATATAATAATGCAAGTCGGTTGCCAGAAAAACCGATTGACAGTTTATGCGGGTGTAGTTCAATGGTAGAATTCCAGCCTTCCAAGCTGGCCGCGTGGGTTCGATTCCCATCACCCGCTCCAATATTTATGTGTCTGTAGCTCAGTTGGATAGAGCAATTGCCTTCTAAGCAATGGGCCGGGGGTTCGAATCCCTCCAGACACGCCAGAACATTTTTTGTTTTCAGAGAAAAATGTTAAGTGGGAGTTTTAAAATTGCTGCCACCAATATAGTATGGTGGGTATAGTTCAGCTGGTTAGAGCGTCAGTTTGTGGCACTGAATGTCGTGGGTTCGAATCCCACTACCCACCCCATTTTTTTTTGCAATATGCATATTGTATATGAAGTAAGTGATAGCATGGGGATATAGCCAAGTCGGTAAGGCACCGGATTTTGATTCCGGCATGCGTAGGTTCGAGTCCTGCTATCCCTGCCATTTTTATACGGGCCATTAGCTCAGTCGGCAGAGCACTTGACTTTTAATCAAGTTGTCCGGGGTTCGAATCTCCGATGGCTCACCAGTGAGAAAGTCTTGAAAACGTAGTTATTATGCGGTTTTCAAGACTTTTTCTTTTGTCTGATTTTCGCATTTGTCCTTTAATTGTCCTTTATTTGTATATTACGCGTATATTACCGTAACTTGAAATTATTTGCCACAGCTTCCGATGCCATTGCCTGCGCCTTGGAAAACGCGTGGGCATAGATGTTTAGAGTTGTACTTGCTTCGCTGTGTCCCATACAAGCCTGTACCGTCTTTACGCTTGCTCCTGCGTCTATCATTAAAGATGCGCATAGATGTCTAAACGAGTGTGGAACAACGTATTTTAGTCCTTCGCGTTCGCAAAATCTATGTAACCATTCATTCGGTGCTAACGGTGAGATAACACTTCCATCCTCTCGTTTGAATACGAAATCGTTATCCTGCCACTTTGTACCTAAACGCTCCTTTTCCTGTTCGTAGAAAGCTTGTAGTCGTTTGAGATATGTAAATATTTCCTCCCCGAGTTTTAGGCTTCTGTTTGAAGTCGCTGTCTTTGGTGTATCAAGTGTTGCTCCCTTTGCCGTAATATGATATAGAGCCTTGTTTATGGTTATGATATGATTTTCAAAATCTATATCATTCCACGTTAGACCGCACATCTCGCCACGTCTGAAGCCGCTGTAAATCATGAGAATAAAATAGCACTGATACATAATCGGTGCGTTTTGAGTAAGGCGGTCAATGAAAAGCTGCGCTTCCTCTAAGGTGTACATTTCTCTTGTTACTTTCTTTACAGGCGGAATATTTGCGTTGGCGCACGGATTGTTTGATAACATATCAAGGCTTATCGCATAGTTTAGTATCGAGGATACAAACGACACATAATTTTTGACGGTTTTAGCGCACAACGGCTTGTGTTTGCTGTTTCCGTTTGAAAGAGTTTGAATAAGCTCGTGAATTATCCTTCTGTTGATTTTGTCAAGCCTCAAATGACCGATTTCCTCATTTATACGTTTGAGTTTGTTACCCATAGTATCAACTGTGGTCATTTTTAAATGCTTTTCGGCGTATTCTTTCTTCCAACGCTCCATAAACTCCGAAAATTTCATTGCCGAAGTCATAAAACCGTTCATACAAGCGTCCTCGAACATAACAGCTTGACGGTTTAATTCCTTTTCAATCTGTTTTGCTGTCATTCCGGCTTTCGGTTTCCATGACTTTGTACGGATAACCTGTCTGTTATTTGAATCGTAGCCACAGCTAACGCGTATCTGATAGCTGTCGCCTCTTTGTCTAATGGTTGCCACTGTATAAAATCTCCTTTCAATATTTTATCCGTGACATACCCCTCTGTATCTTCATTATAACGCCGACACAGAGGGCAGTCAACATAATTTTTCATCTCTCCATATCTCTGTCCCGTTTTTTGGACTTTTGTATAAAGTTCTCCCACATATCGCGGAGATTGAATTTATCAATAAACTCGAACAACTTATCTATTAGCGTCTGTAACCTCTGTATTTCTTGTTTGAGCTTATTTATATTAAGCTGTCCGCGAAGACTTCTCAATTCGGATATTTCCTTTTTCTGCTCCGATACAGTCTGCTTCAGTGAAGTATTTTCATTCTCAAGCACCTTTATATGTGACTTTAAGGAATTATTGGTATTCTTGTAGCTATAATACTTCTTTGCTGTATTAAGCAGGGTGTAATAATCATCTTTTTTGAGTTTGACTTTATCCGAGAACATTACATTTTCAACCTGAATTTTATCAAGGTCTTTTATTTTCACAGCTTTTCCTGATAGCTTTTCAAGTTCCGACTGCTTATCATTGATTTTATTGTCAAGGTTAGATAAGTGTTCTGACCTCTCTGCTATCTGTTCCTCAATCTCTGCAACTTCCTCCATTCGCTTTTGTAGCTTGTATTCCTCGACAGATAGGTTGCTACGATGTATGCCTTTTGTTTCGTGTTCAAGCCCGTGTTCGGTCATACAATCCGCAAGACGCTGTTTTTCTCTGTCCACCCACAGTTTGGAACAGGTGTTTAGCTTGCCCTCACTTTTAAATCCCTGCTGCTCCAATGCCTTTGAAAGAGAATTTTTTGTAGATAAACCTCGTTTGTTCTCCGTTGCGACAGGAATAAAATCAATATGTAGGTGCGGTGTCGCTTCGTCCATATGAATAACAGCGTTAAATATATGAATGTGTGGATTTTCCTTTGCGAATTTATTGTAGAACTCATTAAGGATAACAGCGGCTTGCTCTCCGTCCTCTGTTCCGACTGCCGTATCTTTCATATCGCCTATTTGGAAGATGACCTCATAAAACAGCTTTTCCTGCTTGGATAATCGTATATGCTCATAATAATCAGGAATACGTCTGTCCTTGCGTTTCTGCTTGGCGTTGTAGTCTGATAACGGCTTGTCGAATAATTCGTGATAGGCTTCGTGAATATCCTGTTTACACAGGATTATATTATCTTTCGTGCGGTCTTGATTAACATTGGCGGCGTAGAAGTCGCGGTTATTATGTCTGATACTTCCTTTGCCGATAATTCCGCTAATGCTTTTTGGGGTACTCATTGTGTCACCTCCTGTGATGTATTTTTTGCACCGAATAGGTGCGGTTGTGTTACTTTTGTCAAAAGTAACGCAAAGACGCTTTTGTCATAATTCCTGCGGACTTACAACAAAACCTTGCGCTCTTGCAGAGGGCTTCATCACTTTTGCTTCGCAAAAGCCGCCTTCGGCGTCCGCCCCTCTTGGCGGTGAGTGTCAGCAGATTTTCGTTATACTCAAATCCCACTGTAAACAGTGGTCGCCCCTCTTGGCGATGCGATTTCCGACAACGCACTGTGTTGTCGGCTTACACACCGTTACACGCTATTACACGCGACTTTAAAAATCGGCGTGTAGGCGTGTAAACCGCATAGATACTATGCTTTCGGTGTGTAGAACGCGTGTTTTACACGCGTTCAATAATGTTCGGTATATATTTTACATATATACCGCGAAATCCTCGCACCCTCCGTCCGTTGCTGCTCGGAATATTGCAAGTATATTTGATGTTATACTTACCTTGATTGCTCTTGAGCCAATTTACAAAGGTTTCACGCTTTAGACTTGAAAGAGCATTTGCGTTGCACCAACTGCAATATGCTTCATATATGTCAGTACAAGATGCCTGATATTCATTGCCAAAAACGATGACACTGTCATCTCGCAAGAACTCAATAGCATTACAATTATCAGACATCATATCAGCAACATTCTGTTTCGACTTCTCGGATATTGTAAAGCAATAATTATTACTTATTAGCCTTTGAAGCCCTGCGAACATCCAACTGAAAATTTTGTCCTTTTCCGCAATCATCTTGTCAGCAATGTAGCGGTCAATTATCCTGTCCGTTGGTATCGGCTTTGTTGTAAGAATAATAAGTCGGCGTCTGAAACCGTCCGTCCTGTCATACAAAGCTTTTGGCGAGCCGTTACCAAAGCATAAAAACCTTGCATACAATTCCGCTTGAAATGACTGCTGCCCTTTAATCTCAATGTCAACAGGTGTTTCCGCTGTGATAAGATTTTTAATGTAGCCTGTCGAGGACAAGGCTTCAAGCTGCATATCATCATCTATCATCAATAGCTTGTTCTGCAAATTCGCTCTTGCAAATCTGTCAGCTTCAAGGCGGTGCAGCTTGCTCTCAATCATACTATCGCCGAATATGTGTTTCATCACAACACCTATTCTTGATTTACCCTCGCCGCCGTTGCCGATAATAAACAGCATAGCCTGACCCCTTGTTGAGGGTATCAGGCAATAGCCGAGATACTCCTGCAAGGTTATAATGTCCTCATCATCAAGCATATCACGCAGGAATTTCAGAAAAACTATCGGCTCGGTCTGATTTTGCTTGTAGCGAACATTCAGACGATTTACACAAAACCGCTTTTCGGGGATAAACCGTCCGCTTGTTTTTAATATTCCGTTCAGCAGATGTATTTCATCGGAACAGGTAATCAGCTTGTCGGTATGGCAATACAGCTTCAGTGCGTCCGTCAAAGACTTAACCTTTCGCGCAAGACTTGTACTGATGTGAGGTATAAGCATATTTCCGATCTGTGCCGATACCTTATCAAGCGTAGTTTCACCATCCACCGTAATGAATTTATTATCTATATACTTCATTGGATAAAACTCTGTAAACTCCTTGCAGAACAAGACCTCGTTTATAACACCTTTGTCAGACAGCCACTCCGGCGTGTCTAAGCTTGGCTTGTAACTCATTGAATAACCTCCTTTCACTTTTGATAAATAGTTTTCGTTCTTCTTTGCTTCCGCTTGATTTATTGTCTTAAATACACTCATAATCTAACCTCCGAAATATTCTAACAAGGCGGCTTTTGAAACGAGTATCTTTCCTCGCTTGCCTGCGCCTGTACGAATATACGGCAGCTTACCCTGTGCGATTAGCTGTCTGACGGTGTGTTCTGACAAGCCGTTGACAGCTTCCGCACATTCCTTGATTGTGAGCAGCTCGATTTTCTCGGTAGCTTTTGGCTCTGTCGGAGCCTTGTTTTCATCATCAACGGCTATGTTGTTGATGAAAACGGTTATTTGTGTTAATAAGTTTTGTTTTTCCTTTAGTGTCATAAAGACTCCTTTCTCTCAAAAATGAGTGTTGTCAATTTTTACCATAGCGCTTGGTGTGATTAAGATAACACATCATTTTTTTCAATGCAATAGATTACAAATGGCTTTATATAAAAGACTTTTAGTTTGACTAAAAGATGATTTTATGATAAAATACTTTAAGTTAGAGAAAGGTGGTTTTCAGTAAGCTATGATACAAATAGAAAATATTTCAGTTAAGCAAAAATACAGTATATCACTGTGGTTTAATAAAGACTATACAAAAGAGAATATTATTTTTGGAGAGGAAGAAGCAAAGCAATCATTTTTTCGTAACGAAAATACGGATGATTACGAAAAAGAGAATTCAAAAAGAAATTTTGGTACAATTATCGAGGACGGTCTTGCTTTCGCAGAAAGCGACAATTTACGCGCGGTAAGAAACGCCGTTGACGGTCTTGCCGAAGTCCTGAAGCAAGGTAGAGGAAAAGAGCAGATTGAGCCGTATAAGGTGGAATTGTTCAGGATATATAACGGCTCGGATAATATTTTAGAACAGTACGTCATTCTGAAGCTGTGGCACGAATTTATGGTAAAACACAAAGAGGAAAACAGCATAGTGAATACAATGCGCCGTAAACAGTGGGAGCAACTTGGTATTTACTACGGTGAGTTTGCTGATAAAATGCTTATGCCGTTTGAAAAGAAATTTACTTCTGCTGGTGATGTCAGGGAAAAAAGCGGACAAGCACGGATTGAAACACTTGCAACTGAAAAGACGGTTGAAGCCATCTACACCTTTGACGAAGATATTTTACCGCTGTATGTGCTGTATATGACGGAGCTTGCAAAACAAAGCAAGCATATCCGCACCTGTGAAATCTGCGGCAGAGAATTTGTTGCATCAAGAAAAGATACAAAGGTGTGCGGTGCAGAGTGTAAAAAAGTCAGACAGGCACAGTATAACACATCTCACAAAGAAAAAGTCAAAGATGATGCAGTTGACAAGATGTATCAGAATAACCGTGAAGGTTATGATAACTTTTCAAAAAAGCTCAAAAGGCTTGGTGTTGCTGATGACATAATTGAGGGATACGGAGAAGCGAAGTACGCCTTTCTTGACGAGGGCAAGAAGAAGCGCAAGGCTTATAGGGATAAAAAGCTGCCAAAGGGAGAATTGCTTGATTTTATCCGTACAGACAGAGTAAAACGTATGAAATTGGAAGGCGAGATTGAAACGAAAATACAGAAGTAATTGAATTTTAGTTAATTATGTATTATAATACTATGACAGAAAACTAATGTGTTGCGAAACTGATGAAAATGTATCGAAAATTAACAAAGGAGTAATTTAATGAGAGAATTGGTGGACAAATTAAATAGACACAAGTTTATAAATTTTGTAAAGAATCTTATAATAAATTCAGATAACTATAAAAGAAACAGCGAATCAGATTCATATGTAATAGCATTGGATTCGGGTTGGGGAACAGGAAAGAGTTTTTTTATCGAACTCCTAAAAAATGATATAGAAAACACTGAAGCTAATATAAGAATAGTTAAATATAACGCTTGGGAAAATGATTATTGTGAAAACGCATTTAATCCGTTATTTTATGATATTTTGAGCAATGAGACCTTTGAAAGTGAGGTTGATAGCAGTAATATAAAAGAATTGGGAAAAGCTATCATGTCAATCATAAAGGCATTTGGAAAAGATGTTGTTAAAACAGCTGGGTTAGAAAATACAGCTGAGGCAGTGTGTGCGTCCGGAGAAAAGTTGAAGGATTTTATGCTAAGAACCTTGCCTGAAATCAAGGAGTTAAAAGAGCAACGAGAGTCATTTGAAAAATTTAAAAGGCTATTAAAAGAAACAACAAATTGGTTTAACGACAGAAAACATAAACTTGTAATTATTATTGATGAACTTGACAGATGTAAACCGACATTTGCAATACAAACATTAGAGATTGTTAAACATATTTTTGATATTGAAAATTTAACCTTTATCTTTGCAATAGATATACAGCAGTTAAGTCATAGCGTGGAGTGTGTGTATGGGCAAGAGATAGATGCTACCGGCTACTTATGCAGATTTTTTGATTATATTGCTAAAATGCCGGCTTCTAACATTGTTCCGTACATTCAAAATACTATCAAAGATATAAAAAGTATACCTGATTTACAAACATATTCGTACAAAAATAGCAAAAACCGTTGTGAATTTAGAGAGGATATAGCCAATTTTATTATTGATTTATACGATGCTTTCGATTTATCTTTGAGGGAGCTGGATACTATTGTTCAAAGTTATAGAATTATGTTGGATAACTTTTTGTATAAATATCAAATGGTGGGTGCGCATATAATATATCTTTTCTATTTGACGCTGAAATATAAAGAATCGGAATTGTTTAATGAATTGGTTGTTAATACACCTTCGGCTATAAAAATTAATCAACATCCTAAAATAATGCAATTGGCAGAAAATAATTTTTGGATTGAGTTGGAAAAGTTATGTGAAAGTATATCATTAAAAGAAAAAAAGATTCACTATAGCTTATACAATGATAAGGGAGAATGCGATGCTGTGAAAGAATGGCATATTGATAGTGTTATAGGTAATAACATAAGAATCAAATATCTTACAGGAGATTTCTACTCGTGGCGTATCACCAATCTCGAAATGTCTGAGAATGAAAGCGTAGATAAAATATTATTTTATCCAGACTTGCAAAATTGGGAAAGTATTAAAAACTATACATATAGAGAATATTTGCACAAACAATTAGAAATGTATAATTTTGTGCAAGAGGAAAAAGAAAGTGAATAATGCGATATTAAATATAACAATATTGATGCATTTACTGCTTGTTAAATTGAATAAATTGTATTTGGAGGTAAACATATGAAAAAATGGTATGATGAAGAATATGAGTTTAGCATCGAAGTTATAGATTTTTTGCGTGGCGACCATACGGAAAATTACTGTCGCAACGGTGAGGAAATTGGCGATACTTATTGCTGCACTTACGGATGCCCTGTGAATAATGAGGGATATGGTATTTGCAGTAAAACAATGATGATGCTGTATCCTATTATGGAAGCGGTACGAAGCGGCGGTGATTTAGAGAATCTCGGAGGGGATAGCAAATACAGCAAAACCATTGTCTGCCCTGACGGGTGCGTGATGTTCCGCTTGACTGCAAAGCCTCTCGGAAACTTGAATTTTCACAAGGGTGAATTTTGGAAAGAAGCATAAACAAGTAATTCAGTAACTTCCTATTTATCAAGTAGGAAATCGAAATTTAAAGGAGGATATTATTGTGGAAATTATTTATAAAGATACACACGATTTTAATGAAAAAGAATTACAGGACTTGTTTTTGTCCGTCGAGTGGTCATCAGGACACTATCCTGATAAGTTAGTTGTTGCCATGAAAAATTTTAAAACTGTATATACTGCATGGGACAATGATAAACTTATCGGACTAATATGTGCTATGGACGATGGAATTATGACAGCCTATATACACTATTTGCTAGTTAATCCTGCTTATCAGAATTTAGGAATTGGCAAGCAGCTTGTAGAGAAAATGAAACGCAAATATAAAGATTATCTAAGAATTGTTATTGTAGCCTATAATGATGAAATAGGTTTTTATGAATCCTGCGGATTTAAAAAGTCTAATGATGCAAGTCCGATGTTTATAACTACTTTATGGACGTAAATTACAGTTTATCAGGCGGAATAATCAGAATTCATATGGAGAGGTACTATGGAAATATCATATAGAGTTGCAAGTATTGATGATTTAGATGATATTTTTCAGTTGGTTGAAAATGCTGTAAAACAAATGGAGCGTGACAACATTCATCAATGGGATAGTATTTACCCTACAAAAGAAGATTTCAGTAATGATATTAGGAAAAATGAATTATACATAGGTATCATCAATGAAAAAATTGTGGTTGTATATGCAATAAATAAAGAATGTGATGAACAATACAAAAACGGAGAATGGCAATATATCGGTGACAAATTTAATATTATTCATAGATTGTGTGTTTCACCTGACTTTCAGAAAAAAGGCATTGCACACACAACATTGTCGCACATTGAAGTAGAATTAGTGTCACTTGGAATAAAAGCTATACGGCTTGATGTATTCTGCGATAATCCGTATGCATTGAAATTGTATTCCAATAATGACTATCATCGAGTTGGTATTGCTAATTGGCGAAAAGGTAAATTTTTTTTAATGGAAAAACTACTATAAATTTCTGTTTGTTAAGCAGAAAAATCGTGATTTGAGGAAATGACATGAATAAGAAAACAGAAGAATCAAGAATTGCGTACAATAAAATAGCATCTGAATATGATACGTCGAGAGAAGGACAATATACCAGAT
>JAFLUB010000031.1 GCA_022509025.1 Oscillospiraceae bacterium
CAATAAATATTCTCAGCGTATAATTCCGCACTATCAAAACATTTCAATTACTATTGACAATTCCGGCAAATACAGTTATAATTATATCATATAAAATTAATAGGATATAATTCCAGGAGATGAAAATATGGATCAAAATACGATTGACAACGCTATTTATGAAAAATATATCACCCCGACAAAACTTAAATCAAAAAAATTTATCGGCATTGAAATAGAAATGCCTGTGGTAAACCTCAAAAAAGAACCTGTTGAGGAAAAGGTTATTTTTAAATTATCAAAAGCGTTCTGCGAACGCTTCGGTTTCAATGTCATAGGACGCGACAGCATAGGGAACGCTAACTCTATGCAGGACGACAAAACAGGCGACAACCTTTCATTTGACTGCTGTTATTCAAACCTTGAATTATCTCTCGGCAAAGGAGATAATCTTCACCAAATAAAGGAGCGTTTTGACAAATATTACACTTTTATAAACGATTTCCTTTCAGACTACAACTATACTCTTACGGGAATGGGTATAAATCCTTATTATGATATAAACCACAATAAACCTATAGAAAATGAGCGGTACAGAATGCTTTATCATCATTTGCATTCATACCCGAAATACGAGGGGAACGGCTTTGCGTTCCACCACTTCCCTTCATTCGGCACGTTTACAAGCGCGTCGCAGGTGCAGATTGATATTTTTCACGAGGACTTAATCCCTGTGATTAATACCTTTGGCAGATTGGAACCTTTCAAGTCGCTCCTGTTTTCAAACTCACTCCTGCCTGAGGAAGCTGATTTACTCTGCGCGCGCAATATGCTTTGGGAGCGAAGTATGCAGGGATATAACCCGCATAATATCGGTATGTTTGAATATGAATTAAAAGACTGCGACGATTTAGTCGAATACATTAAATCAACAAGCATTTACTGCACTATGCGTGACGGAAAATATATAAATTTTACTCCTGTTCCGATAAACGAATATCTTAAGCTTGACAGCGTACAGGGAGAATATTTTGACGGTACAGGATATAAAGATATCGAATTTGAACCGTGTCTTGAAGATATTGATCATCTTAGGACATTTAAATTTGTTGATCTTACCTATCGCGGAACAATTGAGTTCCGAAGCATGTGTACTCAGCCCATAGCTGACAGCATGAGCATAGCTGCATTTCATATAGGTCTTTTAGAGCGCGTTTCGGAATTGCAGGGGCTTTTAAACTCAGACAACGTTATTTATGCTCACGGCTACAGCGCATCAGAACTGCAAAGAATGTTCGCAAGAAAAGAACTGCCTGATTTTGTGGATAAAGAAAAGCTTACTAAAACGCTCCTGCGTATACTTGAGCTTTCCGAATCAGGGCTTAAGCAGCGCAATATGAATGAGGAGATTTTCCTTGAACCTCTTTATGAGCGCGCCCGAACTTTATCTAATCCGGCAAAAAATATGCTTGAAGGTATTGAAAACGGAGCTTCTTTAGAGTATTATATTAAAGAGTATTCTCTTCTGAAGAGGTGATTAACGTGAAAAAACACGTTAATCAGGTTTAATTGCCCGCGCGAATATTTTCTCGCTGTAGCTTCAAAAACAGGCACATGGATATAATATCCATTTAACGCCTTATCTGCCCACGATAAGTACGTTAAGTTTTTCATTACTATTTGTGGGCAGAAAGGCTATGGATATTAAATTGTATTTGAAAAATAAATATATATTTGACGGGCTTTTCGGTCTTGAACGTGAAACGCTGCGTGTCACAGCCGATGGCACGATGTCAAAAAAACCACATCCTTTCGGCGAAAATAAATATCTGGACCGCGATTTTTGCGAAAATCAGCTTGAACTGATTACGCCCGCATTTGAGAGCATTGACGATTTAATGTTAAGCCTTGAGAAGCTTGACAAAGACGCGCGCGCCGCTCTTAGAGATATTAACGAGTATATGTGGATGAACAGCAATCCGCCGCATATAGATTCTGAAAATGATATATCCGTGGCACATTTCACCGGTGAAAAAATGTTCAAACAGGACTACCGCATGAATCTGGAACGCCGTTACGGGAAAAGACTTATGCTTTATTCGGGAATACATTTTAATTTCTCGTTTTCCGGGCAATTTATAAGCTCAATTTATGACGGCAGCGGCAGCATAAAAGATTTCACAAACGCGCTTTATTTCCGGCTTTCAAAACAGGTATTCCGATACAGCTGGCTGATTGTTCTGCTAACTGCCGCAGGTCCTGTCTATGATTTATCGCTTGACGGCGACGGGCTTTCAGGCAGCGGATTTGACGGCTATTCTACGCGCAGAAACGGAGATAAAGGTTACTGGAACCAGTTTATCCCAATCCTTGACTATACGGACTTAAACTCCTATGTACGCTCGATTAAAGAGTATATTAAGAAGGGTATTCTTTTCTCCGCCGGAGAATTATATCTACCTGTGCGCTTAAAGCCGCACGGAAGCAATACCTTGGAGGCGCTTGTCGAAAACGGCGTTGAGCATATTGAGCTTCGTATGTTCGACCTCAACCCGCTATCTCCTCTGGGAGTGTTTCGTGAAGATTTAGAGTTTGCGCATTATTTTCTGCTCTATCTCACTAATCTTCCCGATTTTGAATTTACACCGGAGTTACAGGAAACAGCGGTTAAAAACCATCAGGCGGCAGCACGGTACGACTTGTCTGAAATGACCATAAACGGCTACAGCGCTGAGGACGCGGCAAAAGGAATGCTTGACGATATGACTGAATACTTCAGGGACTTTCCCGATGTATTGGAGAACATAAACAGACAAAAGGAAAAAATTACGACTAATAACCGTTACTGTGTTAAGGTATATGAAAAGCTTATAGATGATTTCCAGTCTGAAATGCTTAAAATAACAAAGAAGAACGGAGGCGGCAGCAATGTGTGAACTATTCGGAATAAGCAGTCAATCCTCTGTTGATGTGCGCGGATATCTCGAAGAATTTTACTCTCACAGCAGGCAGCACCCGCACGGCTGGGGACTTATGCGTGAATCCAACGGCAAAATTGAAATCATAAAAGAATGCGTATGCGCGTCACAAAGCGCAATTCTTAATAATATCATAGCCGAAACTGAGCCTCAGACAAACTTGCTCGCGCATATACGTCTTGCAACAATCGGTTCTGTGAAACACGATAACTGCCACCCTTATACAGGTGTTGACAATTCAGGACGGCACTGGACACTTATACATAACGGCACCATTTATTCGGGCACGCATCTTTCAAAATATTTATTCTCTCAGACAGGTGATACTGATTCTGAACGAATACTGTTATACCTGCTCGATGAGATGAACAACGTGATAGAAAAAAACGAAGCCGCGCTTTCTGTGGAACAGAGATGCTCTGTTATAGATAATATAGCCATTGCGCTATCGCCAAGAAACAAGCTTAATCTTATGATTTATGACGGTGAAATTTTATATGTTCATACGAACATGAAGGATACGCTTATGTATAAGACTATTGAGCAAGGAATAGTTATTTCAACGCAATCACTTGACGATGACAAGTGGGAACACTTCCCCATGACTCAGCTTTGCGCTTTTAATAACGGAACGAAAATATTTGAGGGTACTAACCACGGAAATGAGTTCATTCCGACACTTGAATACATAACGGCACTTGACGCAATGAATATTTAAGGGACTGTTGCTTTTAGCGCAGAACGTTTAAAGACATGAATACTATAATCATAAAACAGAAAAATTTAATTATATGAAAAAAGCCTTTAAACTACGAACAAAACTCACCACTTGGAGTACAAACGTACACCATCGGGTGAGTTTTGTCCGTTCTGCATCTAAATTCAATCAGTCCCTTTATGCATATCAGTATCTGTTCATACTTTTTAACGTGCGCTCAATATTCCGCCGCGCGTCCTTTTTAGCTATATCAGCGCGCTTATCATAGAGCTTTTTACCTTTTGCAACAGCAAGCGACACTTTAACAAGCGAGCCTTTAAGATATACCGAAAGCGGTATCAGCGCGTAGCCATCCTGCTGCATCTGACCTACGAGTTTCATTATCTCCTTTTTATGGAGCAGCAGTTTCCTTTCGCGCATCGGATCGCGGTTGAATATATTCCCCTGTTCAAACGGGCTTATATTCATTTGCTTTATATATACCTCGCCGTCCTTTATCGACGCATATGCATCGGTAAGGTTAATCTTGCCCTGACGCGCCGATTTTACCTCTGTTCCGCAAAGCTCTATACCCGCCTCAAGCGTTTCGATTATGAAATACTCATGACGCGCTTTTTTATTCTGTGCAAGAGTTTTTGTGTTTTCTGTTTTTCCCGCCATGGGTAATCCTCCTTATCTTTTTTAACTATTCTACCACAATCATTTTATGAAATCAAATAAATTCATGTGTCATGATGGGCGCTTATTCCTCGCAATATACCTTTTTTCGCCCTCACAATACATCTTTTTTTCATAGATATCATTCTCATTATACGTAATCGGCGCTACCTTTGCCGGCTTTCCTGATTTATCAAGAGATACCATAGTAAAAAACGCTGTGAGCGCGATTTGTTTTCTGCCTTTTATAGTATCCTCGGATTCGACCGTTACAAACACCTCCATTGAAGTGCGTCCGGCATATATCACCTGCGCCTTACAGGTTACAAGCTCGCCGACAAGCACCGGTCTTTTAAAGTTAAGCTCCTCAACTCTTGCCGTCACACAATTCGTGTGTGCGTGCTTCTGAGCAGCGACGCCCGCCGCGCTGTCCATCAATTTCATTATCTCGCCGCCGTGAACGTTACCGGCAACATTTGCCTGCATAGGCAGCACAAGCTGCGCAAGCACTGTATATGAATCCTTCATCTGTTTTGCTTTCATGTTAACCTCCATTCAATTATAAAGCAGAAAATAAACAAGCAGATTGCTCTTTTGAGGAACGCCGACGTATGCGGATACGTGGGGTTCCAAAAAAGGGTGATATGCGCAGTTTATTTTTCGCTATGCGCGTTTTTAAGCATTTCCTTTGCATGGTTTATGGCAAGTTCGCTTATTTCACCGCCGTCGATTATTCTCGCCAGTTCCTGTTCCCTGCCGCTGTCGTCAAGTTCGGTGAGCGAAGTGGATGCCATTTCACCGTCTGTATCCTTTTGTATCAGGTAATGATTGTCCGCCGCTGCTGTGAGCTGAGGAAGATGCGTTATACATATTACCTGCTTGCTTTTTCCGATGCCGGACAGCTTTTTAGCAATACTCATCGCCGCCTTACCTGAAACACCCGTGTCTATTTCATCAAAGATAAGCGTGTCAACTCCGTCAGTATCGGCAAGAATTGACTTGATGGCAAGCATGACTCTCGAAAGCTCACCGCCCGACGCTATTTTCACAAGCGGCTTCAGCGGTTCACCCGGATTTGCGCTTATAAGGAACTCAACCTTGTCCATTCCGTTTTCATAAAAATCGTTTCCGCTTTCTATCTGCACATGGAACTTTGCTTTCTCCATGTTGAGCTCTCTCAATGCTTCTTCTATCCCCTTCTGAAGCACGCTTGCAGCTTCCCTGCGGCGTTTGGAAAGAGCATTTCCCTTCTTTGTAAGTTCATCTGTTATACTTTTCAGCTGTTCCTTTAATTCGTTTGTTTTTTCATCGCTCAGCTTTATATCGTTTAAATCACTTTCCGCCTTTTTCAGATAATCCAGAATATTCTCTATGCTTCCGCCATATTTGCGTTTGAGACGTGAAATCAGGTCAAGACGCTCCTCTATATCATTGAGCGTTTGTTCGTCAAATTCCACGCTATCGCTAAATTCCTTTATCTCGTGCGCTGTATCCTCTATCTGGTACATAATACCGCTTAAAGTCTCATACATCGCTTTAATCTGCGGATTCAGACCGCTTATTTCAGACAAGGCATTCACGGCTATACTTATACCGTCGTAAGCGGACTGCTCTTCTTCGCCGCCGTATATATTCTGATACGCCTCTCTCGTACAGTTTGTTATAAGCTCAGCATTGGCATATATCTCACGCTGTTCCTTTAAGTCATCTTCCTCGCCCTTTTCAAGAGAAGCTTTTTTTATCTCGTTCACCTGATATTCAAGCAAATCAATTCTCTGCATCTTTTCCTGCTCGTCCATTTCAAGCGAGGCAATTCTTTTTTCAATTTCACGTTTTTTTCTCAGTATTTCCCTATAGTCGTTTATATACTCCTGATTATCCGCGTAAGCGTCTAAAAAAGCAGTATGCTTGACAGGAGTCAGAAGTGCCTGATTATCATGCTGCCCGTGTATATTTATTAAGCTGTCTGAAATATCCCTTAAAATATTCAATGTCACAGCCATGCCGTTAACCCGCGCTACGCTTTTGCCGTCACGCGTAATCTGGCGCGTGATGATAATTTGTTCATCATCCGCGTCTATATCGTTTTCAGCAAGAATATCAAGCGCATCCGCTGTCGCGTCAAACACAGCCTGAACGACCGCCTTATCAGCGCCGTAACGCACAAGCTCCTTATTGGCTCTATCGCCTAAAATCATATTTATTGAATCTATTATTATCGACTTGCCCGCGCCGGTTTCACCTGTAAGCACACTCACGCCTTCGTGAAAGTCCACGTCCAGCTTATCGATTACAGCCACATTTTTAATAGAAAGATGGTTTAGCATGTTAATCACCATAGCCTTTCTGCCCACAAATAGTAATAAAAATCATTAACGCACTTATCATGGGCGGATAAGGCGTTAAATGGTGATTATGCCCATGTGCGTTTTTCGAAGCCTGCGAGAAAAAACTCGCACGGGCAATTAAATCTGATTAACGTGATTGTGAAACAACAAGGTTCCGGGGTATCCGCCCGCAATTTATTGCGCCGGCGGGTCGGGTTCTTCTTTTTCACGTTAATCTCCTTTAACGAAATAACTTCATTAATTTCTCTGATATCTGCGCGGATTTCTCCTCGCTCGCCGTTATTATCAGCAGCGTATCGTCGCCTGCTATTGAACCGAGAAAGTCTCCGCGCATAGACGCGTCAACAGACGCTGCCACAGCCGATGCCATTCCGGGATACGTTTTCACTACCACATTGTTCATAGCGTATTCAACGCTCCTTACAGTGTCAGTAATCATATTTATCCGTCTGTCCAGTTCACCGGATATATCATTGGATGAAGAATATATACTTCCGCCATCAGGCAAAGGAATTTTCACAAGTCCGAGTTCCTTTATGTCTCTGGAAACAGTCGCCTGTGTCACGTTAAATCCACTTTTATTAAGTTCGCCGATCAGCTGTTCATGTGTCTTTATATTCTGCTCCTGAATAATTTTAAGTATTTGTCCCTGTCTTTTATATTTCATATTAATCACCATAGCCTTTCCGCCCACAAATAGTAATAAAAAATCATTAACGCACTTATCATGGGCGGATAAGACGTTAAATGGTGATTATGCCCATGTGCGTTTTTCGAAGCCTGCGAGAAAAAACTCGCACGGGCAATTAAATCTGATTAACGTGATTGTGAAACAACAAGGTTCCGGGGTACCCGCCCGCAATTTATTGCGCCGGCGGGTCGGGTTCTTCTTTTTCACGTTAATCTCCATTCTTCGGGCTATTTACGAAAGTTTCTTTATAAGCGTATCATAAAAAGATTGATCAGCAATCTTTACAAGTTCAAAATCATATTCCGATTCGGTTATAATAACCTCGTCCGTATCCCTTATGTATCCCTGCACATCTCCGTCCGCGGTTACAACTGCGTCTTTTGCGCCATAATCACAATCAAGCTTAATTTTCATAACCTTATCTGATGACAAAACAGCGCTTCTTGCTGAAAGAGTATGCGCGCAGATAGGCGTTGCGACAAGCAGCCGCATGCTCGGGTCCACCACGGGACCGCCCGCTGAAATAGAATACCCTGTCGAGCCTGTCGGCGTGGCGATTATAAGCCCGTCCGCGTTATATCTGTTCACAGCCTCGCCGTCCGTTGACAATTCTATACAAATAAGATTCTCGCCAACTGATTTTGACACAACAATATCATTAAGGGCATGGAATGCAATCTGCACCTCATTATCTCTTCTTATCTCAGCTTTGAGCATCATTCTCTTTTCTATTCTGAAATCTTCGTTTAAGAACTTCAGAAGAGCGAACTCCATATCGTCAATCTCAATCTCAGTCATAAACCCTATCTTCCCGAGATTTATTCCCATCACCGGGATTTTACGCTTCGCATATTCAGCGGCTCTTAAAAGTATTGTCCCGTCACCGCCGAGAACTATAGCATAATCAGCATTATCATATATTTGTGATGTGGGAACATAATTTACATTCATGCCGAGAACACTATAGCTATCCTCCATATAAATCTCTGTTTTATCTTTCAGAAACTCAATTAGACGCTTCGTGTTCACAAGTCCGATGTCTTTACCGCTATTCGGCATTACAGCGATCTTCTTCATTTCTCACATCACCTCCGTATTATTATTTAATTTTACACTATTTTTTTCCGTTTTTCAATATGTTTTGCCGTTAATTTTTAAAATTTGCATTTTGTCAGCTTTTATGTTAAAATAATGGTAACAAGTATTTTAAGGAGTACGAACCAATGGCAATTTCTTTCCCGGGAGCGAAAAACTATAAAAAACACAATGGGCTTCCCGCATCAATCAACCTAAAAGAACCAATCGCATCGCCGGTATACTTTTACCCTATTGTCCAAAATAACGGTATTACATTAACTCCTACGGTAAAAATAGGCGAACGCGTACTTTGCGGTCAGAAAATAGCCGACCTGGACAATTTTACGGCAATACCGGCAATATCGAGTGTATCGGGTAAAGTAACCTCAATTACGGAAAACATGATTGTCGTGGAAAATGATATGCTGTATGACAAATATCCCGTAACACCTACCACAAAATCTGAGGATGAGCTTACTATGCGTGAAAAACTGTGGATTATGCGTGAAAGCGGAGTATATGACATCAGAACAGGTACGCCCGCGCATATTATTTTGAGTGAAAAAAAGACGCCGGAATATGCTATTGTATGCTGTTTCGACAGCGATCCATACGTTTCATCACCTCAGGCTGCCGCAGCGGATAACGCCGAAAAAATCCTTTATGGACTCCACATAGTGATGGATATACTCGGCACAAAAAAGGCAATAGTCGCCGTACAGAACGATTCAAAAAAAACTTATTATGATTTTAAATATCACCTTCGCTACAACACAGATATAAGCCTTTACTGTCTTAAGGCGCGTTTTCCTCAAAGCCACGATGATATTCTTATAAAAACGCTTACCGGAAAATCATACGTTAAAGCCATAGTATTTTCTTCTGAAACACTATGCAATATAGCTGACGCAATCCGAGAAGGAAAACCGGTTACAAATAAAATTGTCACCGTATCCGGAGATGATATTCTTGCTCCTGATAATTTCCGTGTACTGTTAGGAGCACCCGTTTCATCACTGCTCGAACATGCCGGATACTCTGAGGCACGGCTTATTTTTACCGGAGGCATAACGACAGGCAAAAGAATTACGGACTTGGATACTCCCGTAACCGCATGCACAAATTCATTGATTGCGTTTAACGATGGTAAAAATATTCCGAGATACAGGAAAAAATATATGAAAAAACACACAAAAAACACAGTATAAATGATAAAAGCTCTTGAAATCCGGCTTAAAAAGCTCAGTTTCAAGAGTTTTTTTTTGCTTTTTGGGAGTCTTGTCACAGTCCCTCATTCGTTTTTCACAACAATAAGCCTTATCGTAACTACGTATCCCTACTATAAGCTTATTTTTTTAAAATACAGGCTAATTTTTTAAAGTCATTTTCAATAATCATATTCAGCAATTCATACGCACAATCCACGAAATTCTGCATTTCCTCTGGCTTTGTGTATATATATTCCCTTTTCTCAACAGCGGGATACTGTTCATAATAATCCGCTATAAATTTAATCTGCTTGGTAAGCTGACCCTTTTCATAATAAGGAAGATAGTCCTTAACCTTACCGGCGTTCTTTATTATGTTATACGCCTTTCGGTCACTCAACCTTCTAAGATACTCCACATCTATATCATTCCAGTCTTTCTTTATAACCTTCAGAAATTCCGGGTTCTTTTTATATTCTTCCGCGTATTTCACACGCGTCGGCGCATACATCGTTGCAGACCACATTATATCAGTCATAAGATGTATGTAATAGCCAAGATAAAACCAGTAATCGTCATTTCTTTCGCCGGTCAGATACGTGCTGTAAAATCCCTTATATCTGCAGTCACGCTTCGTTCCGCTCGGCGACCAGTGTGTAACCACTGGCGGAGGATTGAATTCCCCTACGCTGTCCTTCTTACCATAGCCGCAATCAGGCGCAACAGAGCCTATTACAAATTCTCTCCAGTGACTTTCATCAAGTTTATCCATAAATTTTCTTGCCAGGCGCAAGTGCACTCCCCAAGTTGCCATATTACTCTCCATTCCGCCGCCCTAAAGCAGCACTAATTATACCGCGGAAAAGTATGCATATTATTATATGGCAACAGTCACCATTCTGATATTGCCAGATTATAAACAAGTTTTGCGCAGTTCTCTATATCTCCTATGCTCACCATTTCCGAAGGCGAATGAATATATCGTGTAGGTACTGATATTCCGCCTGTTTTTACTCCCGCCCTTGAAAGATGTATTGCTCCCGCGTCAGTGCCTCCATCTGTCATTATTTCAAGCTGATACGGTATTTTATTTTCCTTCGCCGTTTCTATCATTTTCACGCGCACATCAGGGTCACAGATTACAGATCTGTCCATTACCTTGATTGCCGCGCCTTTGCCCATTTCCACCGCCATTGCCGGCGCATCAGGCGTATCGCCCGTGTCAGTAACGTCAACCGCTACGGCAATATCAGGATTTATCGAAAATGCGGCTGTCTTAGCACCGCGCAGTCCTACCTCTTCCTGTACTGTGAATACAAAGTACAAGTCATTTTCATTGTCCTTTATCTCGCTCAGCGCTTTAATTATTATAGCACACCCCGCGCGATTGTCAAGCGCTTTCGAAATAACTATGTCGTTATTTTCACTAAAACCGCCCTCAAACACCGCCGCGTCACCAATATTAACCTTTTTTTCCGCCTCTGATTTGTCCTTTTCTCCTATATCTATAAAAAGCTTGTCCAATGCCGGCTTATCTTTAAACGCTTCCTCCTGCGCTCCTATAACTCCCTCAGTGCCGTTTAAAAAGCGTACGCGAAGATTTACAAGATTGCGAACATTCAGCCCGCCGAGCGCGGAAAAACGTATAAAACCCTTATCGTCAATTGATTTTACTATTATACCTATCTCGTCCATATGCGCGGCAAACATTATTTTCTTGCCTTTTCCCTTTTTATGCGCAATTATATTGCCCATAGCGTCAACAGTAACGTCATCGCAGTATGGTGAAACCTCTGACGAAATAAAAGAACGTATATCACTTTCATTTCCCGAAGGGCTGTTTACTTGTGTCAGTTCTTCTAATAACTTTAAGATATTCATATTTATTCTCCATTCCATAACGCAAAAAGAGCTGGTCGCAAATTTCATTTGCTGCTCGCCCGTGCAACCGGGAAGCAAGCATGCCGCCCTTTTGAGGAACGCCGACGTATGCTGATACTTTAAGTTCCGAAAAAGGGTGAGATGCGCCGCCTATCTTTTACGTTATATCTCCGATTTTATTTAAATATAATCTTATATATTCAGTAGTCTCAGCTATGTCGCCAAGAGCCATAATCGACACAGGCGAATGCGAATATCGGCATGGAATCGCCGCGCTCAGAATACGTGTTCCGTCCGCGCCGGTCTGCATCGCTCCTCCGTCCGACGAAAAAGGCACAAGTACTTTCTTCTGAAAACGTATGCCGTGTCTTTGGGCTTCTTCCGTCATAGCGTCCGTAAGATTTTTATCGGCTATAAGCGCCCTGTCCATATAGCTTATTATCACGCCGTCAGATACAGAACACCCGCTGTTATCGTCCTTACAGCCGTACATATCTGTCGTGTCCGCGCTCCATACCGTCAGGCAAACGTCCGGATTTATCCTGTGCGAAACGATATAAGCGCCGCGCGCTCCGACCTCATGCTGAGTAAGAAAACACGCGTACACGTCATTCTTATATTCACCCTTAAACGCTTCTATGAGCGCCATACACGGCGCGCTCCTGTCAAGCGCTTTACCTTTTACCGTATTGCCAAGCGTTTCAAACTCGGTGTCAAAGGTCACATAATCTCCTTTTTTTACGCGTTTCCCGGCTGTCTCCCTGCTTGTCTCGCCTATATCTATAAAAAGCTTATCAGGCTTTACCACATTCTTTCTTTCGTCCCGCGTCTGCAAATGTATTGCTTTCATACCGATAATGCCCTTGACACCGGAATTTCCTACCAGTACCTTTTTCGATACAAGCTTGCGCGGATCAATCTTTCCTACCAATTTGAATTTCAGATAGCCTTTATCGGTAATTTCGCTTACTATAAGTCCCGGTTCATCCATGTTTGCCGTTACAGCAATTTTCTTTTCCGGATTTAATCCCTTTTTCAGCGCGATTATATTACCCATAGTGTCAACAGTCACTTCATCAGCAATGTCCTTTATTTCTTCAAGTATTATATCGCGTATATCCTGCTCATTACCGCTTACAGCATTTATTTGGGATAGTTTTTTCAGAAGCTCAGCCATTCTAAATCACCCTTTTGTTCTTTGATAAATTCAGTCAGCAGACTGACTGTTGCCTTAACGTCCCTAACGTCAAGCGTCTCTACGGAAGTATGCATATACTTGAGCGGCATTGATAGAAGCGATGTCGGAATACCATCCCTGGCGGTCTGTATTTCCCATGCATCAGTACCGGTATCTCCGCCGTCAACCTCTGTATCCGCTTTTATATTATGTCTTTTAGCCGTGTCAATCAACGCATCTGTAAGGCGCGGATGAAGATTAGGTCCCACAGAAATAACCGTTCCGATACCGGTTTCAAATGCATTGTCACTATTATCGGGCGTTATACCGTGGCATACGTCTATTGCAACGGCTATATCAGGATTTATCCCGTAAGCCGCTGTTTTTGCACCGCGGCAGCCGACCTCCTCCTGCACCGTTGCCACAGCGCATACATCAACCTTAAGTTCAGCGCCGGATATATTTTTCAAAACAGTAATTATTGCCGCAACACTCGCTCTGTCGTCCAGCGACTTACCGCTGAACTGATTTTTGCCGAGTTCTCCCAATGACTTTGAGAGTGTTATGCTGTCACCAACGGATACCTTTTCTTTAACCGTCCGCGCGTCAAGACCGGTATCTACCGCCATATCTTTTATCTTTGCCGTTTTGCCATCTTCAAGAAGATGCTCGCTTTTTATACCGATAACACCCCACAGGTCTTGTTTACCATGCACTGTAACCTCCGCTGACGGAAGAGTTCTTTCATCAACTCCGCCTACGCAGGCAAACGTCAGAAATCCTTCGTCTGTTACGGATGTTACCATAAGTCCTATTTCATCACAATGCGCTTCAATCATAATCACAGGCGCATTTTTTATTCCGCAGCGTTTAAAGGCTATAACATTTCCGAGTGCGTCTACTCTTACATCATCACAGTATGGAGAGAACAATTCGCTTATCTTTTCGGTAAGCGAATATTCCCTTCCCGACACGCCGCGCATATTACTAAGTTCATTTATCAGTTTTTTCATAATTACACTAACTCATTCACTATTTTTTTGAATAAATTTCCGCGTTCCTCAAAGTTTCTGAACATATCAAAGCTGGTGCTGGCTGGTGACAAAATTACAATATCATCCTTTTTCGCCCTGCTCCTTGCCGCGTTTACGGCATCTTCGTAAGTTTCGACGCGGATTACCTCTATATTCTTTCCTTTTCCCGTCCGGCTTATTTCCTTATCTAACGCTTCCTGTATTTTATCTGCCGTAGCGCCGATAAGAACAAGCGTTTTTACATATGACGCTAAAGACGGTCCCAAATCATCATACGGAATGCCTTTATCCTTTCCTCCGGCAATCAGAATAACCTTTTGAGGGAAAACCCGCAGAGTATTAGTTGTCCTGTTCGGACTGGAATCGATTGAACTGTTATAATATCTCACTCCGTCAACCTCTCTGACAAGTTCTATGCGGTGTTCAACACCTCCGAAGCTTTTGGCTATGTCCAGTATTGCCTCGTCGCCAACAAGCCCGTTTACGGCAGCTATGGCCGCCATATAGTTTTCCACATTATGCATACCCGGTATCTTTATATCTTTTATGTCCAGAACGCTGACATTACCGCGCTTTATAACATCTCCGTCAAGATACACATCCGCTATGCCTTCGCGAGAGAAGTATCTTATAGCGCCTTTAGCCTCACGACCTATACCGGCTGTCACGTCATTATCGGCATTAGCGATAAGAATATTTCCCTCTTTCTGATAAAGCATAATATTTTTCTTAGCGTCTATATATTCCTGATAGTCTTTATGAACATCAAGATGGTTTGGACTTATATTGGTTATAACTGCAATTTCAGGAGATTTTCTCATTGTATGAAGCTGAAATGATGATAGTTCTAAAATTACCCAGTCATCCTCTTTCATTTTTTCAGTATCTGTAAGAAGCGGATTTCCGATATTTCCGCCAAGCCATGTTGTATATCCGGCTTTAGTCATCATCTTGTGAATAAGAGTCGTTGTGGTTGTTTTTCCGTCACTTCCTGTCACTGCAATTATATGAGACGGACACACATCAAAGAAAACCTCCATTTCACTGGTTACAACGCTTCCTTCTGATTTTGCTTTAAGAAGCTCCGGCACATCATATCTCATTCCTGGCGTTTTGAATATTATATCACCTGACAGATTATCAAGATAGTTTTCACCCAGATTCATTTTAACGCCCAAATCCAGCAATTCTCCGTATGTTTCGCCCAAATCCTCTGCAGTGCGTTTATCACATGCGGTGACATCTGCGCCAAGTTCCACAAGATATTTTATCAGCGGGAGATTGGATATACCTATTCCTATAACGGTAATATTCTTATTCCTTACGCTTTGTTTAAATTCTTCAAGCTTTGTCATACTCCACACTCCTCATATAGATTATATACACTAAAAAAGGCAGGATGTACTCCTGCCTTTAAAAATTACAATTATTCAGCCTCTGCAGGTGTTTCTGTTTCAGCAACTTCCTCTGCGTCAGCCGCTTCAGCCGCTTCTTCTGCAGGTGTTTCAGCAGCAGGAGCTTCAGCCGCTTCTTCCTCAGCAGGCTCAATCTCTATTACCTCTTCAACCTCAACTTCAGGATCGGTTGAGTATACAAGAGCTTCCTCTTTCATAGGCTCAGCCGGGATTTCCTCCTCAACTTCCTCAACCTTTTCCGGTACAGGAATGAGGGCACGGATTGAAAGGCTTATCTTCTTATCCTCCCAGTTAAGGTCTGTAACCTTAGCTTCTACCTCTTCACCGATTGTAAGCACGTCCTCCGGCTTTGTTATTCTTCTGTCCGCAATCTGCGAAATGTGAATAAGTCCGTCTACGTTAGGCATGATTTCAGCAAATGCGCCGAAAGGCATCATGCGCACAATCTTACACTTTATAACATCGCCAAGATTTATCTTTGACTGAGCGATTACCCACGGGTTATCCTCTGTCTTCTTATATCCAAGCGAAATCTTCTTTGTTTCAGCATTTATATCCTTGATATACACGTCAAGAACGTCGCCTTCCTTAACAACCTCTGACGGATGCTTAATCTTATTCCACGAAAGCTCGCTGATATGAACAAGACCGTCTACTCCGCCGATATCGACAAAAGCACCGAATGAAGTGAGCGACTTTACAGTTCCCTGATATCTCTTTCCTACTTCCGCGTCTGCCCAGAACTTTTCTTCTCTTGCTTTTCTTTCAGCTTCAATAAGAACTCTTACTGAACCGATAACGCGCTTTCTTCTGTCGTCAATTTCAATAATTTTGTAGGTAACGGTTGTTCCCACAAGGCTCTGAAGGTCCTGTACAAATCTGCCCGATGCCTGACGCGCGGGAATAAATACCTGTGAACCATCAGTAAGAGCGATAACGCCGCCCTTAACGGCCTTAATGATTTTTCCTTCCAAAATTTTTTCTTCTTCATAAGCCGCTTTGATTTTGTTCCAGCTTTCCATAGCTACCAATTTCTTTCTTGATAAAACTACTTTTCCCTCACCATCATTTACGCCGACAACGTAAACCTTGATTGTATCGCCTTCTTTTACAACATCAGACGGCTTAAGTGACGGGTCATCCGTAAGCTGGTCAGCCGCAAGCTGTCCGTTATACTTGAAACCGCCAAGATCGACAATTACCTCGTTGGCGCGAACCTCCACGACAGTACCATCAATAATGTCCCCGTTGTTTAGAGTCTTGCTCTCATACTGTTCAAACAGTTCAGCAAAATTCTCTTCGTTTTTTACATTTTCACTCATAGCCTTTACTACCTCCTCGATAATACTGCCCGGTGTTGATGCTCCGGCAGTAATACCTATTTTATTATATGTTTTTTTTTGAGGTAAATCCTCAAATGTTTCGATATGGTAGGTTACAGGACAGTTCCTTTTAGAAATTTCAAAAAGCTTCCTTGTATTCGAGCTTTCCATCCCCCCGATTACAATCATCATGTCTGAATTTCTTGAAAGTTCATCTGCCTCTTTTTGCCTATCCTTCGTCGCACTACATATTGTATCAAAAATCAGGGTACTTTTGCAAGTTTTTTTTATATTTTGTACGATTTCAACAAAAAATTCTCTATTAATTGTAGTTTGTGCTACAACGCAAAGGTCTTTTTCCCTAAGTTTATCGTCAAATTCATAGTCAAGAGCGTTTATTATAAGCGCTTCATTACCGCACCAGCCGTTTATTCCGATTACCTCAGGATGATTCCTGTCGCCTACAATCACTATCTGATACCCCTTTTTATGATGCTCCGACACAATCTTATGTATCTTCGACACAAAAGGACAGGTAAGATCTATATAGTCCCTCCCCTGAAGCTCTTTATATACATTTTCTCCGACACCGTGCGCACGTATTACCACCGTCATATCCCGCGGTATTTCCTCTACTTTTGTATATGACTTAACGCCTTTTTCCTCTAAATCCTCTATAACCTGACGGTTATGAATAAGATGACCGAGGGTGGCGAGTTTCTTTTTTTTCTCTGTTTCATCGTACACGCTGTCCACGGCGCGCTTAACACCATAGCAGAATCCCGCTGTCTTAGCTACTTTTATCATTTTAATCACCTCATTATTCAAGAGATCGTATGCTTTCCAGAATTTCATCAGCTCTTAGCTGCGTCTCTTCCGGAGTAAGCTTAACTCCGAAGTCAAGATAAATCGGTGTTCCGTACGTTACAGTTATCTTTCCCATCCACTTATATTTGCCGGATATGCAGACAGGAACAACAGGAACCTTCGCGCGGTGCGCTATCATAGCAACACCCGGCTTAGCTTTTACTTTTCTTCCGTCTTTTATTCGATGTCCCTCAGGAAACATAAGCATTGTTTTATTTTCAGAAAGAATTCTGAGCGAAGCTTTTATAGCGCCTATATCCCCTTTTCCGCGATGTACCGGAAACGCGCCCAATGATTTAATCAGCGCGCCGAAAACAGGGTTTTTAAAAAGCTCCTCCTTGGCCATAAACGACAGTTTCCTTTTACACGTAACAGCAGCTATGACCGGATCCCAGTTACTTCTATGGTTAAACGCGGTTATAAGCCCGCCTTCTTCCGGAACGTTTTCGTATCCGACGCGCTTTACACGGAATACGAACAGCATCGCAAAACGTACTATAACACGTATTATATTATACAACATTTATTATAAGCTCCTTTATTTTTTCTACAACCTCGTCAAAACAAAGTTCCGTTGTGTCCAAAAGCACTGCATCTTCCGCTTTCTTTAAGGGAGAAACCTCTCTTTCAGAGTCATTTTTATCACGGTATGCAATATCGCTCTTTATCTTTTCAAAATCGCACTCAATGCCCTTCCGGCACAGTTCATCATAGCGCCTTTTTGCTCTTGCCTCTATTGACGCTGTGAGGAATATCTTAACCTGCGCGTCAGGCAGAACATGAGAACATATATCACGTCCGTCCATAATCACATTTGCGCTTTTTGCCATCTCACGCTGCATATCAACGAGCTTCACGCGCACCTCCGGAATGACCGCAACATCCGACGCTCCAACAGACACATCCTCTTCACGTATACGTTCCGAAACGTCAAGTCCGTTAAGATACACACGCTGTCCGTCTCCTGTATTCCGCATATCTATCTTTATTCCGTCAAGACCTGCTATGAGCGTTGGAACATCATTTTTGATATCAATACCGTTTTCTATCGCAAAAAGCGCGACGCATCGATACATTGCACCGGTATCAATATATGTGTATCCCAAATCCTTCGCTACAGTCTTTGAAACCGAGCTTTTTCCCGCGCCCGCAGGTCCGTCTACCGCTACTGAAATATAATTCATGTTAATATCCATAGCCTTTCTGCCCACAAAGGTAATATAACGAAAAATCTTTAACACTCATATCGTGGGCAGATAAGGCGTTAAATGGATAATATGCCCATGTGCCTGTTTTCGAAGCTTGCGAGAAAGTACCCGCACGGGCAATTAAATCTAAATAACGTGGTTTATCACGTTATTTCTCCTCTGCCAAATCAGGTCTCAGAACTTTGGCGCCGCGTAAATATACGTGATTTATCTCCTCTTTAGTCTTATCCGTATTGATATGTATCATAATGCGTATGCATTTCTCCAGACTGCCGTCAATATCAGGCGCTGCCATATCAAGAAGCGGAACAAACGTAAGTCCGAATTCTCTCGCTGCCGCAGCTGGAAAAACCGCAGTCAGGTCGGAGGTCATTGTGAATATGATTGAAATCGCATCTGCGCGCTTCAAATCGTTTTTTTCTTCAATTTCCGCGATAAGCTCCAAAGTCGCTTCGATAATCGCATCTCTTGTGTTTTCCGCCGCCGTTGTGGCGCCGCGTATTGCTCTTACTGCCATTGTATTTTTTCCCTTTCGTTAAGTTTTATAATTTCTTATAGCGCACTCAGAAACTTGCCGAGACAAGGCAAAAGGAACGCAGACGTATACTGATACTTCAAGTTCCGTTTGACCCGGTTGCATGGGCGAGCAGCAAGCGATAGCTTGCGACCAGCCGAAGTAAACACAATTTAGTTATAAATTGTGTGGTCGGCAAGTTTATGAGCGTGCTATACTGCTCGATGTCCCATTCCTATCGCGATATCATTCAAATTAAGTATTCCAATCGCAAAGAATACACAAACGCTTATATGCGAATCGTATCTTGCTATACCTATCTTACCTCCAAGGTTCAGTCCGACGCATTTATTGATTATCTGCTCAATCGCCTCATGCGCGGCTCCTGCTACCGCGCCTTCCTCAGCGTGAGTAGAACCGATTACATTCTCACGTCTCGCCGCAACCACAGCTCTTTCCAAAATTTTCGGAACCGCGCTATTGAACTCGCTTCCGAAATCTATCGCAACCGAGCGTATACCTTTTTTCAGATTTTCAGATTTAAGGCGCGTTTCATCTTCTCTTGAATCAGTAATAGCGATTTCAATCGCCGCTTTACAGACTTCTCTGCTGCCTACATCCATAACTACACCTCCATACTACATATAACTACTAACACTATCCGCCGCGCTGTCTCCTGCTAAATACCCGGTAGAAAACGCTGCCTGAAGATTAAATCCGCCCGTGTAACCGTCAACATCTATGACCTCACCCGCAAAGTATAGCCCCTTTACAAGCTTTGATTCCATCGTTGACGGATTAATCTCACTAACCTTTACGCCGCCGGAGGTTACAATCGCCTCCTCTACCGGTCTTACGCCTACCGCTGTGAGCGGAAAATGCTTCAAAAGCTTTACAATCGTACTTCTCTCTTCTCTTGTAATCTCATTAACCGCCTTATGCGCGTCTATTCCGCTGAGCTTTATAATAACCGGTATAAGCGCCTTTGGCAGAAGATCGTCAAGACCGTTTATAAGATGCTTTTTATTGTATTTCTCAAAATCACGTATTACTCTCGCGGTAAGCTGTTCATCGTCAAGAGCGCTTTTTAAATCAATTTCAATTCTATACTTTTCCTTGCCTATATTCCTTAAGTATGCCGACATAGAAAGAACAACAGGGCCTGAAATTCCAAAATGCGTAAAAAGCATTTCACCGAAATCCGAATATACTTTTTTATTTTTTTCGTTATATGCTGTTATCCTGATATTACGGAGCGACAGCCCCATTATATCCTTTACCCATTTTTCCTCTGTTATTACCGGTATAAGCGACGCTTTCGGCTCTATTATCGTGTGTCCCGCCTGTGCGGCAAATTTATATCCGTCTCCCGTTGAGCCGGTTCCGGGATATGATTTTCCGCCTGTGCAGACTATAACAGCGTCAGCGTAAATATCTCCCCTGTCGGTTTTTACGCCTGAAACCCGACCGTCTTTTATCATAAGCGATTTCACATTGGCATGTTTCAGGCTGACATTTTCCTTCAGGGCATATTTCCCGAGGGCTTTCACAACGTCCTGCGCTCTGTCGCTTACCGGAAAAACACGTCCGCCGCGCTCCACCTTTGTTTTTACTCCGTTTTCCTCTATGAGGTCAATTATATCATAATTTGTAAACGTATACAATGCCGAATAGAGAAATTTTGCATTTCCCGGATATGACGCGATTAAATCCTCAATATCTGCAGAGTTTGTTATGTTACACCGCCCCTTGCCGGTTATGCGAAGCTTCTTCCCTATCACATCGTTTTTTTCAACAAGCACTACCTTATCCGTTTTCTTTGCTGCTGTTCCCGCGGCTATAAGTCCTGCCGCGCCCGCGCCTATTACTAAAACCGTCATTCCTTCACACTCCATGTTTCAACCATACGGAACTGCCTTGCTGCCGACGGCGGCGCGGCGCTCTTTATCTTAGAGCTTGATAAAACATATCCTTTTCTGAAAAAGAGCGGTGTAAACGGCATATCATCAATTACCATATTTCCATATTGCCTGAACAGCTCTTTAAGCTGTTCTTCATCTCTCGTCATTCCTATTTGCCCTGAAAGAGTGTCAAGAGCTGTATTCTGATACGAAAAATAGTTGTTCTCCGCCGCTATAAGAGGATATAAATCAAGATTTGCGCCTACCTCTATCTCTCCAATCATTATGTCAAATTTCTTTGAATTTACTTTCTCTATATATTTATCATAAGGTACGGCATCAATCTCTGTTTCTATACCGAAACTCTCAAGGCTTTTTGCTACGGCGGTTGCTATACCTAACTTTTCCGCGCTGTCGCTATTAGTCAGTATCTGAAATTTTAAATATTGCTTTGTTCCGTTTACGGTTCTTGTATATTGTCCTTTCTCATTAATACCCCAACCGTCGTTTCCAAGAAAATCAGTAGCCAGCATCTCATCCGGCTTGAACCTCGTGTTTGTATCATAATAAAACAATGACGTCGGATTTATCGGAATATCACAGGCTACACCTCTTGAATATATAGTTGAATTGACTATTGCTTCTTTATCGATAAGCTCAGAGATTCCTCTTCTTGTCTGCGCTCCCCATAGCGCTTCATTTCGCAGGTTATAGCCGACAAAAGTAAGTTTATTTGTAATGTATTCGTTGTTTTTTGCGCTTCCTCTTGGAGTATATTCAGACAAATCAACTGTTTCTCCGGTCATGAGATCAATCTCACTTGCTTCAAACATCGTTTCATATTTCCCCAAGTCCGGCACAATGTACGCATACAAGCTGTCAATAAGTGCTTTGCCGTTATGATAATTATCAAATGCCCTGAATGCTATTCTTTCCGCATTCATCTGTGTTTCAAAACGAAACGCTCCTGTGCCGTTAGGAATAAATTGCGCATTCATACTCATATCGGTACGGGTGGGCACAATAGGGAATGTGAGCAGTGAAACAAACTCCGGCACGGCATATCTGAGAACAATCCGCAAAGTATGGTCATCTATAGCCCTACAGTCCTCAACCGCCAAAAGATTGTTTGTATACATCGTTATTCCCGACCGTATCTGACGGATTGTATACTCCGCGTCATACGCTGTGAAATAAGAGCCATCATGCCATAGCACATTGTCTTTCATCGCTATGTCTATAGTCCTGCCGTCCGGTGATATTGTATAGTCTGCGGCAAGAACCGGCACCGGCATATAGTATTCATTTACGTCAAATAAAGGCTCGTACACAAACTGCATACATTCCTTAACAGTTTCAGCATGAGTGAGAAGCGGATTGAATGTGTCAAAATCAAACAAGCCTACGCTTATACTGTTTGAAACAACATCATCAGTTTTATTCTCCACCGCTATCGGCGTGTCATTTTCAGTGTTACTGCTCATTCTGTCTTTTATCTTATCTACAGCATCACAGCCTGACAGGGACACTAAAAGTCCCATTATTATAATATATAGTATTACATTTTTTATCCTGTTCATTTTTTTCTCCATATTTATATAAGTTCAATAAACGCGCCGAGATTTCCTCGTTTTCCGTTTGTTTTTCTATGCGAAAACAATAAGTCACTGTTGCAGTACGTACAAATTCCGCAATCAGAAATATTATCATGCGGTATGCCGCTTTCTGTAAGCTGTTTTACAATACACTTCTGCATATTAACATGATACTTTTCTCCATACTTTACCGCGCTGTCACATCCGAATTCGTCCATAAAAATACCTGCAACATCATCACCAACCTCAAAATGACATTCCTGAATAGACGGACCTATCGCGGCAAGGATATCCGAGGGGTCACTTCCATAGTCTTTTTTCATTTTTTCAGCCGTTTTCTGTCCGATACGCTTTACCGTGCCTTTCCAGCCGGAATGCGCCAGAGCTATAACCCCACGTTTTTTATCCAGAAAAAACAAAGGCACACAGTCCGCAAACAGCGTTACAAGAGGGATGCCCTTTTTATCTGTTATAAGCGCATCCACGCTTTCAAATTTGTTTTCGTACATGATACCGTTACCTATATCCTCTTCTGTAACTGTATGGATTACATCCTCATGCACCTGCTTTGACAGTACAAGTCTTTTATAATCCATTCCGAGTGTATCCGCGATTATTTTGTAATTACGAAGTACATTTTCACGCGTATCATCACAGTGAAAGCGCAAGTTCATAGAAGAATAACAGCCTTCACTGACCCCTCCCTCTCTTGTGGAAAAGCCGTGTTTTACAAGCCCCGTTTCTTCAAATGCGGGTATTGTATAATATGAAACACCGTTCTTTCTGTTAAGTTTAAACATCAGCCAATCCTCCGGAAATAATCATATACACTTTGGGCAGATTTTCTGTCCATTTCCTTGACATTCATAAGCTCGTCAATTGTTGCCTCTTTTATTTTATCAATTGTTTTAAAAGTAGTCAATAGAGCTTTGCGTCTTTTTTCGCCAATTCCGTCAATTTTATCCAACTCTGAGTCAATTTTACCGTGAAGCTTTCTGTGGTATGTTATAGCCGCGTTATGGACCTCGTCCTGAATATTTGTTATCAGCTTGAAAACAGGGCTTGACTGATTCAATTCTATTTCACCTGCTTCAGAAATAAGTCCGCGTGTTCTGTGGCGGTCATTCTTTACCATGCCGAAAACAGGCACATCTGAGTCCATCATTTCCATAAGCTCTGTGATTACGCCAAGATGACCCTTGCCGCCGTCAAGCAGAATCAAATCCGGCAGCGGCAGGAATTTCGCTTCATTTTTTGCCATAGCTCCTGTTTCTATATCTTCCTCTTCCTGAAGCGCGTGACGGAAGCGCCTGTATATTACCTCGCGCATTGCCGCGTAATCATCCGCGCCTTCAAATGATTTTATTTTGAATAATCTGTATTTACGCTTCGCGCTTTTGCCGTTTTCAAATACAGCCATTGCGCCGACATTGTCCGAGCCTTGAATATTTGAAATATCATATGCTTCGATACGGTATGGACGCTTAGGAAGGCGAAGAAGCTCCTGCATAGAGTCAAGCAGTGTATTCTTCTCACGTTCTTTCATAACTCTTATCTTATAATTACCGAGAGCTATCCCGGCATTTTTCTTTACCATCTCAATCATATGGTGCTTTTCGCCGCGCTTTGGAGTTGTTATAGTCACCTTTCTGTTTTTCATCCCGCGAAGCCACTCGCTTATTGCATTGCAGTCCTCAATTTCATACTCTGTCAGGATTTCCTCCGGGATAAATTCGCTGTCCTGATAAAACTGCTTGACGAAGTCTGTCAGTACTTCCTCATCAGAGTTATGGACAGTGTTATCTATCTTGTAGCTTTCACGTCCGATAACCTTACCACGGCGCACAAAGAATACCTCGCAAAACGCAACACCTCCATCGCGCGCGAGAGCGATAAAGTCTCTGTTATCCTGTTTATCGGTATTTATAACCTTCTGCTGCTCCTCTATATCATGTATGGCGCGTATTTTATCCCTTAAATCCGCCGCCTTTTCATATTTCATTTCTCTTGATGCCTTGTTCATCTGCTCTGTAAGCTCTGATACAAGCTCCTTATGATTACCGTCAAGAAAACGGCAGATATTAAAATATACCTGCCTGTATTCCTCCTTGCTTACGCGTCCCGTGCAGGGCGCGAAGCAATTGTTTATATGGTAATTCAGGCATGGCCTGCCCTTCCTTATATCCTCCGGGAATTTCCTGTGGCATGACGGTGGTTTAAAAAGCTTGTTTAAAAGCTCCATAGTATTTTTCAGCGTTATTCCGGATACGTATGGTCCGTAATACTTAGCTCCGTCCTTCTGAAGCTTTCTGACCTTCATAATTCTCGGATACGGCTCGTTTATAGTCACCTTTATATACGGATAATGCTTATCGTCCTTTAAAAGGATATTATATTTCGGTCTGTGCTTCTTTATCAGATTACACTCAAGAGCAAGCGCCTCTGTTTCTGAATCGGTAACGATATATTCAAAATACGCAATGTTTGAAACCATTGCTCGAACCTTCGGCGTATGATTAGAATTTTTTTGAAAATACTGTCTGACTCGGTTTTTGAGGATTTTGGCTTTGCCGACATATATAATTGTCCCGTCGGCGTCATGCATTATATACACGCCCGGGTCTTCAGGAAGATTTTTTAATTCCTCAGCAAGATCAAACATACCGCACCTCCTTTTTATAATTGTCTATAAGGCAAAAATAACTCTACATACAAATGCAGAGTTATTTATTAATATGTTATTTTTAATTATTCAGAGAAATTAGATTCAATAAGATTAACCAAAGTCTTTACAGCCTCTTCCTCATCGCTGCCATCAGCAATTATTGAAATCTTTGTTCCCTTAACGATTCCTAATGATAGCACACCTAAAAGACTCTTGGCGTTTACACGTCTTTCGTCCTTCTCAACCCATATGCTCGACTTGTATTCATTTGCCCTCTGGATAAAAAATGTTGCCGGTCTTGCATGCAAGCCTACTGAATTCTGAACTGCTACTTCACTTGAAACCATGAATCGTTCCCCCTGTCTTTTATTTACATCTTTTAATAACAAAATTTATATTTGTGATATAAATAGAATACTAAAAATTTTGTCTCGCGTCAATGTTTTTTTTTATTTTGTAACAATTTTTAGTTAATATTAACTTATAGCAATATTCTATACATACTTTTTTTGTCTATTTGTACATTGGTTATAATTCACTCATTTATTTCATCTCCGGCTCCTGTTGCAATTCCGCTGTCACCGTCCTCATCAGCGGGCGAAACAGCTTGTTTACTGCTCAGGAGTTCTCTTACCTGTCTGTCTATTTCCGCAGTAAATTCCTTATTTTCCACCATGTACTTTCTTACATTATCGCGTCCCTGTCCTATTTTTTCACCATTATAGCTAAACCATGCACCGGATTTCTTTATTATATTATTTTCAACAGCATAATCAAGAATATTTCCCTCTTTTGATATACCTTCACCATACATAATATCAAACTCTGCTGTCTTAAACGGGGGCGCAACCTTATTCTTTACAACCTTTACTCTTGTCTTGTTACCGACAATTTCCGTGCCGTTCTTTATAACATCGGTACGGCGCACGTCAAGTCTTACAGATGAGAAGAATTTAAGAGCGCGTCCGCCCGGTGTAGTTTCCGGGTTTCCGTACATGACACCGACCTTTTCACGAAGCTGATTGATAAAGATTACAACAGTTCCGGAACGTGAGATAATCGCCGTGAGCTTACGGAGTGCCTGAGACATAAGTCTTGCAAGCAGTCCTACGTGCGTATCCCCCATTTCGCCCTCTATCTCAGCCTTAGGCACGAGCGCAGCGACAGAGTCGATTACTATTACATCAAGCGCGCCGCTTCTTACAAGCGCTTCTGCAATATCCAACGCCTGTTCACCGGTGTCCGGCTGGGCAACAATCAGATTATCAATATCTACGCCTAAATTTTTCGCATATACAGGGTCAAGCGCGTGCTCCGCGTCTATAAACGCGGCCTCGCCTCCCATCTTCTGAGCTTCCGCAACAACGTGCAAAGCTACTGTTGTCTTACCCGATGATTCAGGTCCGTAAATCTCTATGACACGTCCACGCGGAAGTCCGCCCACACCCAGAGCCATGTCAAGAGTTAAGGAACCGGTTGAAATAGCGTCTACATTGGAAACACTCACGTCACCAAGTTTCATTATACTTCCAGCGCCGTATTCTTTCTCTATAACATGGAATACAGACTGAAGCGCTTTTTTCTTTTCCTCCGAATCAGTCATTTTGATTACCTGAGGCTTTTCCTTCTCTGCTTTTGCCATAGTTTTATCTCCTTTTTGTTTATATAGATTTCATATCTTGATTATATTATATATTATATATTATATACTTGTCTTTTTCAAGTACTTTTCGCCTGTTCAGACAGCAAAGTCCCGTTTATAGGACTGAGGCTGTTATTGGGGATATACCTCTATCTTTTCTATATTCATAAGCGCCGCTTCTATAAGCGCCTCTGTATCAAGCTTACTCTCGGACTTCTCTATATTTTCACGCTTCGGATTCGTGGTAGGATGCTTGGGAGTAAATACCGTGCAGCAGTCCTCATACGGCAGTATTGAAGTTTCATATGTGCCAATCTCCATCGCACGGTTTATAATTTCCAGCTTATCCATACCTATAAGCGGCTGAAGAATGGGCATGTCCACCGCAGAGTTTGTCACATCCAATGCCGCTAAAGTCTGACTTGCGACCTGTCCGACGCTTTCGCCTGTTATAAGCGCCTTTGATTTATGCTGCATGGCGAGTCTCTCGGCTATACGCATCATAAAACGGCGCATAACAAGAGTCATGTGTTCCTCCGGGCATTTATCGCGTATCTGAAGCTGTATCTCCGTAAACGGGACTATATAAAGATTTATTTTTGATGTATACTGAGCAATAATGCTTGCAAGCCCGATAACCTTTTCCTTTGCCCTCTCGCTTGTATAAGGAAAAGAAAAGAAGTTTACAGCGTCAATCTCAACGCCGCGTTTGGATATCATATGTCCTGCAACGGGGCTGTCAATTCCGCCCGACAAGAGAAGCGTTGCTTTTGAACCTGTTCCTATAGGCATACCGCCCTGACCCTGTATCTTATTCTGAGCCGCATAGACATACGCGGAATAATCACGAACCTCAACCTTTACCGTTACATCCGGATTATGCACGTCAACTATTATACCGGGATATTCATCATCCAGATATCCGCCGACTTCACGGCAAATTTCAGGAGAATTAAACGGAAATTTCTTATCGGAGCGCTTCGCCTCAACCTTAAACCTCTTCCCGTCAGTTAAATCATTTTTAAGATATTCCTTTGCAGTTGCCTTTATTTCCTCAATATCCTTTTCACACACAGCCGCGCGCGCGATAGCCACTATTCCGAAAACCTTAGCGAGTCTTTCCATAACAAGGTCTATCTTGTTTTCGTCCTCTACATCAACATATACCGTTGCCTGCGCCAGACGCAATTTAGTATCAGCGACGTTGCGTAGAGCATTTTTTATATTGCTCATAAGTATATTTTCAAATCTCGAACGGTTGCCGCCTTTTAATATTATTTCCCCGTATTTTGCAAGAATTATTTCTTTCATCTACATATATCTCCTTATTGACGCTGCTTCTTCCGCTATAATCTGAGCCGCTATCCTTATCTCGTCAAGCGTTGTGCGGCGATCAAAGCTTATTCGTATCGCGCCTTCTATTTCTTTTTTACTGCATCCCATTGCCGTAAGCACAGGGCTCGGCTGCGGCTTATGACTTGAACAAGCCGAGCCTGTTGAAACATACACTCCCTTTGCTTCAAGCGCGTGAAGAAGTATCTCAGCCTTTATACCTAAAAACGAAATATTCAGAATACTGCCCGAGTTAAATTCATCGCTTCCGTTTATTTTTATATTTGGAACATCAGATAAGCATTCTTTCATTGTGTTTCTGAGCGTTATAAAGTACGAGTTATCCGTATCTATTTCTTTTGCCGCCGCTCCGAAAGCAAGTATTCCTCCAACGTTTTCCGTGCCGGGACGCATTTCCTTTTGCTGTTCACCGCCGTAAAGCGTTGGGCGAATCATACGCATATCTGACACATAAAGAGCGCCGGTACCCTTACAGCCGCGTATCTTATGCGCACTCACGGTAACAAGGTCCGCGCCCATTTTCTTCGGGTTCACATCTATTTTACCGAAAGACTGAACACAATCCGAGTGCAAAAGCGCATTCGGTGCTCTATCCTTCATTATTTCCTTCACCTGTTCAACGGGCTGTATAACACCTGTTTCATTATTAACGTGCATAACGCTTACAAGCGTTGTTTGTTCATTCAGCTCATTATACAGCGAATCAAGATCTATTATCCCATCCGGGGTAACATCTATATACCTTACGTCAAAACCGTCCGTCTCCAGCTTCTTAAACGCCTGAAGAACAGACGGATGTTCTATTTTAGTAGTTATAACTCTTGTTCCTGTTTTCTTCTTCGCATTAGCAACACCGAAAACAGCAGTATTGTTCGCTTCTGTACCGCCGGACGTAAACAACATATTTTCACTTTTTACATTGAGCTTTTCAGCCACGGCGTATCTGCTTTCCTCAACAAGTTTTTCCGCTTTAAGCCCCAACCCATGTAACGATGACGGATTACCGAAAAACTCGCCTGACTTCATCATTGCCTCCATAGCTGATGATGACGGCATTGTGGTTGCCGCGTTATCAAGATAAATAAAACCGTTCATGCCTTTTCCACCTTTATTACAAGCGCCATACCTTTCTTTATACTGATTTCACATATTTCCTCTGTCATGACATTACTTATGCCACGGCTTGACGCAAAATACAGTGTCTCCTCATAAAGAGGATATTCAAGTCCCTTTGTGCTCAGTCCCAGGGCGTCGCCTGACACAGGCACGATCGACAGCGTTTGTCCTTTTCTTCCGCTTATTCTGAGAGTATCTTTTAAAAGATATATTTCATTGTTATCATCTATCATAATGCCCTTAGGGCATAGACTCAGCAAAAATATATCCGCCATTGTGTGATCAAGGCGGTTCCCCGTAAGCGCGATTAAAACAATATCCTCAAAACCATGTTCTATTGCATACCTTACTGCCAGTTCACCGTCAGTGAAGTCTTTTCTTACAGGGTATTGTATCCTGTCCTTAAAGCCTTCATAATCCTTCGCGCTGTCGAAATCTCCGATAAGAACGTCAGGTTTTATACCCATTTTCACAGCATGATTATATCCGCCGTCCGCGCATATTATATAGTCATCTTTTAGAATTTTACTTTTTATATATTCGTAATTCTTTATATACCCGTTACCTATTATTACCGCTCTCATTTTCCAAGCAATTCCCTTATTGAGCCTTCTATATCATCATTAAACACAGCCGTTCCGGCAACTATAACATCAGCTCCGGCACATGTGGCTGTCTTGATATTATCCGCGTCAATTCCTCCGTCTACCTCTATATGAAAATCTTCTCCCGTCATCTGACGCAGCTTTCTTATTTTTTCATTTACGCTCTCCATATATTCCTGACCGCCATAGCCCGGCTCAACACTCATAATAAGCACCATATCAATCTTATCAAGATATGGCTCAACCGCCGCGACAGGCGTTTCGGGTTTTAAGGAAATTCCTACATTTTTTCCGCGTTTTCTGATTATATCAATACATTCAAACGGATTGCTTACCGCCTCGATATGAAATGTTATGCCATCTGCGCCCGCGTCTATAAAATCATTAATATACCTTTGCGGTGATTTTATCATCAGATGCACATCAAAAAACATATCCGTATATTTGCGTATTGACTTTAGCACGGGGATTCCAAATGAAATATTCGGCACAAACTGTCCGTCCATAACATCAATATGCAGCCACGACGCGCCCGCGTCCTCCGCACGTTTTATCTGCTCGGCAAGCACGCCGAAATCTGCTGCCAATATAGATGGAGCAAGTATCATTTCTTTTCCCATTCCTTTACTGTTTTTAGTTTATTATAAAGTTCTTTGTAGTTTTCGTATCTTGACTTCACCATTTCACCGGTCTCTACTTTATCCTTCACAAAGCAGTCAGGCTCATTTATATGCGAACAGCCTCTGAAACGACATTTATTCTGTGAATCTGACATCTCAGGGAAATAAAGCCATAAATCCTCTGCCTTTATGCCCTCAACCTCAAGTGAGCTGAAGCCAGGTGTATCAAGCACATATCCGCCGTTTTTAATCTGAAACAGTTCAACATGGCGTGTGGTATGCTTTCCACGACTTATTTTTTCCGATATATTACCGGTTTCCAGACTGTCCTCTGTGATTATGCTTAATATACTCGATTTTCCTACACCCGACAGTCCGGCGAATGCGCTTGTCCTACCGGCAAGATATTCTGTAAGAGCTTCTATGCCGATACCGCTTTGGGCGCTTACCTTAAACACCTTATAACCTGCTGATGAATATATTTTTTCCAGTTCTTCACCATTATCTATGTCAATCTTATTTATACACACAACAGGCTCTATATTGCTTATTTCAGCATTGACAAGCATTTTATCAATCGTAAGCATATTAGGCTCAGGAGATGCTGCTGACGTAACCAGAATCATTGTGTCTATATTAGCCACAGGAGGTCTTATAAGCGAAGAGGTTCTTGGCAGTATTTCAACAATACTTCCATGGCCGCCGTCAACATTAATCTTTACTCTGTCGCCTATCATCGGGGTTATTTTCTGTTTCCGGAAAACACCCCGGGCCTTACATTCATATATACTATCGGAGGCTTTTACGTAATAAAAGCCTCCTATTCCTTTTACTATTGTTCCTATTGTATTACTCATTTAGTTAAAATTTATTGTTCTGTCGCTTACCTTGCTTCCGTCAATATACGCCTGCACCTCAGCAGTACCCGTTCCCTTAAGATCTACGGAAACTGATCCCTCAGATTTCGAATGAACACCGCTGTAATGTGTCTGACCGTTTACAACAATCTCAACATCCACCGTGTCATCAGCTGTATCCGGAATTTTCACGGTAAAGGTTGTCGTTGACGGTTCGGCTTCAGCGGCATAACCTGTGTCTGTATTTTCACTATATCCGCTGTTACTGCCGTTATTGCTGCTGTTTTCACTTGCGCCATCATTCGCTGCAGGCGCCTGTTCTTCCGCCGCAGGCTCCTCTCCTCTTGAAATGACAATATTTACGTATGAACCCTTCTCAACACTCTTGCCGAGCTCAGGACTTTGCGAAATTATCGTTCCTTCCGCAGAAGAAGAATACTTTCTGGTAATGTTTCCAAGATGCAGTCCGTTAGCCTGAAGCGTTGCATCTGCCTGATTCTGTCCGAGTCCTATTATACTCGGAACAGACACATTTTCAGTTTGCGGTTTCTGCGTGTTAAAACCCGAATTTCCTTTGCTTATATGCAGATTTACAGTATCGTCCTTGTTAAGCTTGGTACCCGCAAGAGGTGTCTGACGAATTACGCGTCCGGCCGGTATAGTATCTGAGTCTTCCTCCTTGACAGTGTAGTTGAGTCCCGCGTCAATTATTTCAGCCACCGCCTCTTCAAATGTCTTATTGACAACGTTTGGAGTAGAAATATTACCTCCCGAAGAACCGATTGACACGACAAGCTTAATCTCACTGTGTTTTCTTACTATACTGTTTGGTTCGGGATCCTGAGATATTACCCTGTTTTCCATTACTGTATCAGAAAGAGAATACTCAATCTCATCGGCTATTTTAATCTCTGCCTTTTCAGCCGCCGCAGTTGCTTCCTCAATCGTCATATTCGAAAAATCAGGCACACTGGCTTCTCTGCTCATATTGACGCCAAAGTATACTGCAAGCGCGACAAGCGCCGCTACAACAATAGTCGATAATGCAAGCACAACTGCAATTCTGTCCTCTTTCTTCTGTTTTTTATTCTTTTTCTTTACCTCCGTCTTTCTATTGGAGCGTCCTCGCTGAGGAATTTCTTCCTCCTCATATTCCTCTTCATCATCGTAATACTCTTTATCATCATGCTTATCATCGATATCAATAATATCTATATCATCATCCTCACCATCGTCCTGAAGAGTCGTTCTGTACTTTTCTTCGCGGCTTGGCAAAGGTTCGTCCGCAAGAACAGCATGGAGATCATCCAAAAGCTCCTGAACGTCCTGATATCTTGCATGCTGCTCCTTAGATATAGCCTTCATTGTGACATACGCAAGATCTGTAGGAACATCAAGATTTACAGCCTTAACATTTACAGGTTCCTTTTCCAGATGCATCAGGGCAACGCTTACGGCGCTATCACCGTCGAAAGGCACTTTTCCTGTCAGCATTTCATAAAGCACAATACCCAAAGAATATATGTCGCTTCTCGCATCGGTAAAACCTCCGCGTGCCTGTTCCGGAGAAATATAGTGAACACTGCCCAGAGCAGTGCCTCCAACCACGGTTGTTTCTCCCGCCGCCGCTCTCGCTATGCCGAAGTCAGTTACTTTCAGAGTCTTATCCTTTGTCATAATTATATTCTGAGGCTTTATATCCCGATGTATAATATCTATCGAATGAGCTTCGCTTATACCCTGTCCAATCTGTATTGCAAAGTCGCACGCCTCCTGCCACGGCAGAGCACCCTTATTTTTTATGTACTCCTTTAACGTTATTCCGTCAACATACTCCATAACCATGTAATTGAGTCCGTTTTCTTCTCCGACGTCGTATACAGATACTATATTGTTATGCACAAGACTCGCTGAGGACTGCGCTTCCTTTATAAAGTTTGTGACAACATTTTTTTCCTCTTCAAGCGAATCACGAAGTATTTTTATGGCGACATTGCGGTTTAAAAGCGTATCCTTAGCCTTATATACTGTAGCCATACCGCCCGTGCCTATTTTTTCAAGCATATCATATCTGGTTGCAAGTGTTACACCAACTAAATTATCACTGTTCATTATTGCATTTCTCCCTTTCCAAAGCCACAATAGTTATATTATCTCCGCCTCCACGTGAGTTAGCAAGAGCAACAAGCTCTTCACAGTTTTCCTGGAGCGTTTTTTCTCTTAAAATAAACGTCATGATTTCATCATCATCTACAAAATTGGTGAGTCCGTCACTGCACAGCACTACTATTTCACCGTCATAAGGCTTTATGGAAATATCAACCTTAACAGTGTCCTCAGCGCCCATAGCGCGTGTTATGTAATTTTTCCTCGGGTGATACTTTGCCATCTCAGGGCTTATCTCACCGCGCATCACAAGCTCATTGACATACGAGTGGTCTTTTGTGACCTGTGCTATACTGTCACGCACCTTATACGCTCTGCTGTCACCGACATGCGCTGTTATCAGTTTATTCTGATAAATCATTGCAAGAGTAGTCGTTGTGCCCATCCCCATTATTTTATAATGTTTTTTTGCATAGTTGTAGATTGTGCTGTTTGCATATATAAATGCCTGCCTTATAACCTCTCCCGCTTCAACATAGTCGAGAGTTTCATCTAAATTTTTCTTAAGATAGTCCTTTACTATATCGACAACCATCATGCTGGCGACCTCTCCTGCCTGATGTCCGCCCATGCCGTCCGCTACTATTGCATACGGGAAGGTATCGCTTTCATTCACGTAATAGTTGTCTTCATTGATTTTCCTGCGCATTCCTATATCGGTTATCGCACCAAATTGCATATCAACAATCACCTCTTTTCTTCATTACTTTTATTATATCATTATAACCTGGATTTATAGGCTGCTCAGCAGCCGGCGCCGCAACGTGGCGCATAAAGTAGGTTTCAATGTTCTCTATGGTGTCCAAATCTTTGATTTGGGTAACACCCTGAGGTTATTCAATCATAACTGCAAGGCAGCATCGTTGCCGCAGCGTTGTGATTCAATGTTCTCCAGGGTGTCCAAATCTTTGATTTGGGTAACGCCCTGAGGTTATTC
>JAFLUB010000032.1 GCA_022509025.1 Oscillospiraceae bacterium
AACTAAAGTACTTAAATTCATCAATTATAATAAACAATTATATTTTTGCTTTTCTATAATTTTTTATGTATTTTTTTGTGTTTTGTTTATAAAGGAGGAAAATACAAATGAAACAAAAGTCTATTAATCATAAGTACATAAGTGAGTGGTTATCTGAAAGAGGTTTAACGCTCAAAAAAAACTTCGCAGAAAATCTGAAGTTGCTTACTTATGAATATAAAAAAAGAATCATCTAAATTTAAGTGAAGTTTATAAGACCCTTGGCTGCACAAAGCAAAATGTATCATATTGGAATACACATTCTTATGGAACTCAAGCAAGAAAATCAATATACAAGGTAATACATAATTCAATTAACTTATTTGACTTATCCGCCGAGGAATCTGAAGCACTGGCAAATTCGGCGGGACTTTCTTTGTCTCCCAATTATGGTAATTTGGATGAATTTCTTAATATGCGTTACAAAGGTAAATTAAAGGAACTATGCGAAAACGCTTTAATCAGTGAACGAATGTTAAGGTATTACAAAAAAATTGTACCTACAAAACAGGCGTTGCTTGCGATAGCAGTGTCCATGGATTGTAATATGTCCGAAATTGACGAGTTGATGAGGAAGTATGGATATTGTATTTCTGATAGTGTAGTGGCTGATGCTGTTGTACGCTGGTTCATAAATAACCGCTCAAATAAAAGTGGAACGCGGCTACTTTCAGAAATAAATATTGTTTTGGATAATATGGGACTTCCTCTATTAATGACAAGACAAAATGATTGAAAAGTCAAAATATATTTCCGGTTTTTTAGAAGGTCAAAATATATAATGTAGATAGGTTAAAAACCTAAAACTTAAAAATGAAAGAAGGGATTAACCATGACATAGCAAAAAAATGTAAATTTAACCCAACGTACGGAATTTTGTTTCCGATAAAAATCAAACAAATTAAAATTTATTAAAACCAGGAGGTATATTATCATGGGTAAATTAAACGATGTTGTTACCAAGGCAGACAATAGCACGACGGTAGGAGAAGAGGTAAAGGAGGCCCTTGCGGTGCTTGTTAATCTTGCACAGGAAAAAGCGAAATCCGCGGAGGAATCAATAAAGCTTGATCTTAAAACAGGAAAAACTGATGATAATTTGACGGTTCCGATTACAAATGTCGTTCAGAGTAAGTCTGAATATAGAGCTATTACGGAAACTTCAAGTGGCAAGCTTATTGAAGACATTTCAAGTTCAATCGGTGAAATGTTTAGCGGGGACAAAGGCATACTTAGAGGAATTTCAAATCTTGTAAAGACCACGTTGGAAACTATTATAGGTGTAGGAGAGGGACGGGAAAGTGAAACACATTTTTATAGTGTTGTTGCAGAATATCCCGCTATTGTAAGATATGACTTTTATATATGGGGACGCAATACAAAAGCAAAAGCAATTAAGACTCAGCTTAAGTCCGCATTTGCTTGTGTAGGATATAAGTCAGCCGTTGATATGTCAAAGCTTGATTATAACACATTTTTGACCCTCTACTCTCCCATACTCAACGCGGCATTCGGAAATGATCAGAAGAAACTGAAAGAAATGATTGACGAGTCCAAAAAAATCTACAATATGTTTAATAGTAAAAATGGTATTGCTCTTGTTGATGCAAATACTGACAAAATAGTGCAGGAAATTAGCGCAGGAAAAAATATATACAAGCTCCCTGAAGTCAGAGTGATCGAAAACTAATAATGTGAATTAAATAGTTGAAATGATTTGGTAGTGCTGCATCATATCTTAACGAATTATGCGGCACTGCCTGATTTTCGTATGAAAATGAAAAAAGAGGTATTAAAAATGGCACTTAAACACATTAATCCCCCTTATACATTAATGGGGGCAAAAATGGAGCTCACTGATGAGCAGAAAAAAAATTGTAAGGTCTTATATAAGCATTTAGGAGATGGTCTGTATGAGTTTGCTGGATTATATAACCCAGATATACCGGATGAGGATTATCCCGATGATATAGTGGTTCTGCCCATAAGATCAATCTTTAATAGCGTGCAAATGTTAAGAGCAAATACAAGAATATGGAATGTAGTGGGAAGTACCAACGATCACCGCCCTGTTGAATATGATTCTTGGATTGATATGTGGGAGGAAAAAGTCAACGAAGCAGGTTATGGTGATGTAGCAAGAGAATGCTATGTAAGGGAACGTGATAGAGCAACATGTAACGGTAACATTATCGGCGGACATGTAGTTGTAGATCAGAAACTGTTAATACCACCAAGATCTGCGGACGGTGTGGTATATCTTGTTCCAATATGCCGACGTCACAATAAGAGTTCAGAGTCAATGGTTCTATGTAAGGATGTACCTGCAATACTTTTTGATCGATATTTAGAGAGAAACTCCATATTCTGACCCCAATTGAAAAATAACATTCATACATATCAGACAATGGAGACAAGGATTTAGTTATCAAGCGTGGCGATAGAGTAGTGCAGGGTATATATGAACCGTATGGTATTACAGATACAAATCTACTAAAAAACGACATCAATATGAAGGTAATTCAGGAATATCACGGACATTCAACAATAACGATCACAGCTAAGTTTTATTTACACCCTGACATTGAAGACAAAAAAATAGCAGTAAACGCATTATCTAATGTACTTCAACTACAAGCGCCAAATGAATTATCATAGGTTTTGGTGGCAGTTTGGTGACAGTTAGCCCAAAATTAAAGCATATCAATCGACATGAACAAAAAAGAAAAAGCCCAGAAACTGCATAGTTACTGAACTTTTGTTGGTGCCGATGACCGGGGTCGAACCGGTACGGGAATTTCTTCCCACGGGATTTTAAGTCCCGGGCGTCTGCCAATTCCGCCACATCGGCAAGTAATATTCACAACACATGAAATTATATCACAGACTTATCCTAAAGTCAAGAAAATTTTGCGTTGCAAATAAAATTTCTATCAGACAGAGAATATTTAAACAAACTCTTGACAAAATAATATGCTTGTGGCAAAATATACTTGCAACGCAACTGAATATTTTCCTATAAAACAAGGATGCTAATTTTGTAAAAAATGCATTCTCTCTTTTCACATTCTTGTTTTTATGAAAAGTTGCGTTGCGGCATAGGAGTAATGTGTTTTTAAATGCGCTGCTTCCGTGCGAGTAGCGCATTTTTTAAGTTTACCGAATTACATTTCATCAGGAGGAAGGGAAGGTAAATGTCAGTTATAAAAAATACACTGTATATGCTGAAGCATATGTTTAAAGCGTCACCAATGGGAGTAATATGCTCTTTAATATATTTCTTTATATGGCGCGGTATGGGGCTTATTTATACTGTTGTTCTCATGCGCTATCTTATGCAATCAATCGAAACAGGCGGAGATTTCAGAAATGTTGTTATACTTTTGCTTGTAATACTTGTCATTACACTTTTTACCGAGATTTTCTGCGCATGGTTTGATAATTCATATTTTCACAGGATGCAGGTGGTATTTCAGGAATATTTTATGACGCTTATCTATAAACAGGCTATAAGCTGCGATTTGGCATGCTATGAAAATCCGACTTTTTATGACAAATATACCCGCGCCAATACTGAGCTTATATCGCGTTTACCGTATATAATTGAAAATATTGCATCCACGATATCAACGATTATAAGCTCTATAATATGTATTGTAATAACAGCGCGTTGGGAGCCTGTAATAATCCCGATTGTGATTGCCTGCGCAGTTATATCGGCAATGCTTGAAAAGAAACGCGCAAATTTACGATTTGAATGCGTCAAGGAGACAACTCCGTTTCAGAGACAAAATGAATACGTAAAACGTACAGTATACTTGCAGGACTATGCGAAGGAAATGAGACTCGGCAATATCTTTTTTCCGCTGTTAGATCATTTTAACGAGGCTGTGAGGGATTGGGTAGATATAACTAAAAAATACTACAGGAAGGTATCGGTTTTAAGATGTGTACGCGGACTGGTTATGAGTTTGGGAACATTTATAAGCGCGCGCGGGATTATAGTTTACCGGTATCTTGTAAACCATGCGTATTCAATGACAGATATGATAACAGTTATGAACGCAGCAAGTCAGATGCAATCATATATATCAAGTTTTTCATGGCATCTGCCTGATTTAATGGATAATAGCGTATATATACAGAATCTGCGTGAATTCCTTGAATATGAGCCGAAAATCGTTGAAAATGAAAGCGGCAGAGTACCTGAAGCAGGTTCAAATCACCTGACGCTTAAAAATGTGTCATTTACATATGATGGCTCTGACAAGCCGGTTTTGAAGAATATCTCAATTGACCTGAAGCCGAAAACCAAAATTGCTCTTGTCGGTCATAACGGCGCGGGCAAGAGTACGCTTGTCAAACTTATCATGCGTCTCTATGACGTAACAGACGGAGAAATACTACTTGATAATGTGAACATAAAAGAATATAAACTGTCAGAATATCGGCGTAAATTCGGAACGATTTTTCAGGATTTCAAAATTTTTGCAACTACGGTGACCGAGAATGTGCTTTTGCACCCGCCTATCGATGATACTGATAGAAAAAAGGCTGAAACAGCTATACAGGCAAGCGGGCTGTGGGATAAAATACAAACTCTTCCCAATACTATGGAAACACATCTCACAAAGGAGTTTGATGATAACGGCGCGCTTATGTCCGGAGGAGAGTTTCAGAAAATCGCGGTTGCGCGCGTGTTTGCCAAGGAATCATCTATAGCTATACTGGACGAGCCTTCATCTGCTCTTGACCCGATAAGTGAATATGAGATGTTTAACAATATGATGACTGCCTGCGCGGATAAAACAGTGATATTCATATCTCACCGTCTGTCCTCGGCTGTGATGGCGGATAAAATATATATGCTTGAGAATGGTGAAATTATTGAGGAGGGTTCGCATGAAGAACTAATGAAGCTCGGTGGAAAATACGCTGAAATGTTCATGATGCAGGCGGAAAAATACCGTGAGCAGGAGGTGCAGGAATAATGAAGAAATTCAGACATACAATTTCAAATCATTGGATGATGGTAAAACTGTACTTCAGATTCGCTCCGGCTTATTTCCTCGGCAATCTGCTGTTCTGTGTATTCGTCTCGTTTCAGGATACTCTATCAGGGCCTGTGACGCTGCAATACATACTCAATGGTATAACACAGGGGAAAGATTTCAAGGAAATAATCATATTCATGATGTTCGTGAGCCTGATAATTATCCTGAGAAATACATTCGGTGCATACTTTGCGGAGTATCTTGGCGCACAGGCGAAGGTGAAGGTACGCGCCGGGATGCAGAAGATAATTTTTGAACATGCGCATAAGATGGATTTGGAATACTACGAAACACCTAAGTTCTATACCGACTTTGTATGGGCGGCAACACAATCAGATGAAAAGCTCTGGGAAATGTACCGTTCATGGACTGTTCTTGTTGCAAGATTATCTGAAGCAATGTTTGTAGGCGGATTTATGGCGCTTACGGATAAGACACTTTTTATATTTGCTGTAATAGCGATAGCAGCAAGACTTGTGACAAGCCGCCTCAGAGTCAAAAAACGTTACAAAATGGATCTTGAAATTAAACCTATTGAGCGTGAACGCGACTATATGACGCGTGTATTCTATCTTTCGGATTATGCAAAGGAAATACGTCTTTCCGATATGCACGTAACTCTGTTTTCACGGCTTCGCGATACAATGAACCGTATCAAATCCATCTGGAAAAAGGACGGTAAAGTACTGACAGCTTATCAGCTTGCCGGTAATCTGTTTTCTGACGGATTGTTGAATTTTGCGATGTATCTTTATCTTTGCTATCAGACAATGGTAACAAGAACATTAGGATTCGGCGACTTGGCCGGATTGATTGCGGCGACCGATTCATTCACGTGGGTAATGCGTCAGGGGATTGACGCGTGTATAGAAATGTCTAAACAGTCTCTGTATGTTGATAATTTCCGTGAATTTTTAGCGTACCGCCCGAAGATAGAAAAACAGCCAGGAGAAAATCCGCCGGAGGGAATAGGGGAAATTACGCTCAAAAATGTATCATTTAAATATCACGGCGAAGAACAATATAGTCTTAAAAATATAAACATAACATTAAAGCCGTATGAAAAAATCGCGATTGTAGGCTATAACGGGGCGGGCAAAAGCACTCTTGCAAAGCTTTTATTAAGGCTCTATGACGTAACCGAGGGAGAAATTCTTTTAGACGGTAAAAATATAAAGCAATTTGCAACAGATAAATATCGCGCTCAATTCGGCTCAGTGTTCCAGGATTACAAGGTATTTGCGGGAACAATCGGTGAGAATGTTGAGATGGATTATGTTAAGGACGGAGCGGAGGCGCGTATAATAAAAAGTCTTGATGAAAGCGGATTTTCTGAAAAGCTCGCGTCGCTTAAAGACGGAATCAATACACAGGTAACGCGTGAGTTCAGTGAAGACGGAGTAAACCTATCAGGCGGCGAAGAACAAAAGCTGGCAATTGCAAGAATATTCAGCCGTAACTGTCACTATGTAATATTAGACGAGCCATCATCAGCGCTTGACCCGATAAGCGAGTATAAGCTGAATGAAACAATGCTGCATTTGTCCGAAAAGAAGACGGTAATATTCATATCCCACCGTCTTTCAACCACCTGTATGGCGGATAGAATATTCATGCTTGAGGATGGTGAGATTATTGAGGAAGGCTCGCATGAAACGCTTATGGAAATGAATGGCAAGTATGCGGAAATGTTTAATAAACAGGCGGAGAAATACAGGGTATGATATAGATTTAAAGAGTACGGAGATTATCTGTACTCTTTAATTTTGCTAACAAATTCTTGCTTTTCCCGTTCGCATAATGTATAATAGACATAAGAGGAGGCGCTTAGAATGGAACAAATTCATACGATAGCACCGGTGTTTGACATAAATTCACGCATTCTTGTCTTAGGCAGCTTTCCTTCGGTTAAGTCACGAAAAACACAGTTTTTCTACGGTCATCCTCAGAACCGCTTCTGGAAAACCCTCGCGGCAGTTATGGACTGTGAATGTCCTGAAACAACTGAGGATAAGAAAAAGTTTTTAATAGATAACCATATAGCGGTATGGGATGTTATAAAAAGCTGCGATATTGAAGGCTCGGCGGACAGTTCAATAAAGAATGTTGTTCCGAATGATTTTACGGAGATTCTGAGTGTTGCAGATATACGTCAGATTTACGCTAACGGCGCAGCATCGTATAACTTATACAGAAAATACTGTGAGAAAGAAACAGAAAGAGAAATTATAAAACTCCCATCTACAAGTCCGGCGAACGCCCAATTTTCGCTTGAACGGCTTATTGCTGAGTGGAGTGTAATTAAGGATAGATTATTACCTGACAACCGGTGATATTAGACCGGGAATTCTTACGCAAGGAGAATTGAAATGGCACTATATACAATTGCAGATTTACATTTGCCGCTCGGAATAGATAAGCCGATGGATATATTCGGCAGGGCTTGGGAGAACTACGTTGACCGGCTCCGGGAAAACTGGCAGTCTAAAATCGGAAAAGACGACATAGTTGTTATTCCCGGTGATTTTTCATGGGCTACGTATCTTCAGGAGAGCGTTAAAGATTTTGAATATCTAAATAGTTTAAACGGAAAAAAGATACTGATTAAGGGCAACCATGACTATTGGTGGACGACCAAGAACAAGCTGCATGAGTTTATTATAGAACATGGTTTTTCTGATATAGACTTCTTGCAGAACAATTTTTTTGCCTATAAAGATATTGCTCTATGCGGCACTCGCGGCTGGATACACCCGGCATGGGATAATTTTGGTGAAGAGGACAGGAAGATATTCAATAGGGAAACGGCAAGACTTGAACTGTCTTTAAACGCGGCATCCTCTTATAAAGAAATATACGTCTTTACACATTATCCGCCTATGTCTTTGGCGCGGGAAAGCAATGAGTTCATTGGAATGATGAAGAAATACAATGTCACAAAATGTATCTACGGACATCTTCACGGCGCATCGCATAAGAATGCGATCAATGATATTATTGACGGAATAGAATACAAGCTGGTGTCAGGAGATTATATAGCGTTTGACCCGGTTAAATTGGCGGATTAAGGAGATTTTTATGAAACTAATGTTTGCATCCGATATACACGGTTCACTATACTACGCTGAAAAGATGCGCGATGCGTATAGAAAAGAAAATGCGGATAAATTGATTTTGCTCGGTGATTTATTATACCACGGACCGCGTAATGACTTGCCTGAAAATTATGAGCCTAAAAAAGTAATTGAACTGCTTAACTCTATGAAAGATGAAATTCTCTGTGTGCGCGGGAATTGCGACACGGAGGTTGACCAGATGGTTCTTGATTTCCCGATAATGGCTGATTATGCAGTGATATATGTTGACGGTAAAATGATGTATCTTACTCATGGGCATAAATTTAACCCTGAGAATCCGCCGAAACTCAGGAAAGGGGGTTATCTTATAAACGGTCACACGCATATTCCCGCCCAAACTGATATGGATGACTTTATCTATATAAATCCCGGTTCTGTTTCAATTCCTAAGAATGGCAGTGCGCATACGTACATGATATATGAAAACGGAGAATTTATATTAAAAGAGCTATAAAAATCAAAAAAGCCGTTATTTTATTCGTTAACGGCTTTTTTTGTGGCTTTTTTCTTCTTGTTTTTCTTGCATTTTAAATGTGTATCCGGAGTCAGATGCCCTATTTCTATTTCAAAGCATTCCTCAATTTCATCTAAAGAAAGCAGAGAATAGTCCTCTAAAATTCTTAAAAGTACCTTTGCGCAGGCATAAGCATCGTCATAGGCTCTGTGGTGGCGGAAGCTAACACCAAGCGCGTCACAAAGATTATTCAGCTTATGGCTTGCAAGCTCCGGATATGCCTTTTGCGACAGCTTAACGGTACAAAGATAGTCAAAGGTCGGAAACGGGATATTGAAATGCTCCAGTGTAGCGCAAAGCGCTCCCACGTCAAAGTCAGCATTATGCGCAATGACAGTCTTGTTTTCAAGATACGGTCTGACGCTGTCCCAGTACATATCGAAGGTTGGCTTGTCCTCAACCATCTCAGGCTTTATCCCATGTATTTTTATATTATAGTCATTGAATTCAAACGGCACAGGCTTTATAAGGATTTCTTTTCTGTCCGTGATAATATCATTTTCAACCACACAAATTCCAAGACTGCATACGCTTGTGTAATTAGATGTGGCAGTTTCAAAATCTATAGCAACAAAATCCATACTATCTCTCCTAACCTTTTTATTATACAACTTTTTTTGTCGAATGTCAAAGGATAACGACAAATAAAATTGACATTAAACCTATGTTGTTATATAATTAAAAGAAAGGATAAAAATGGTGGTGAATTGTGTGAATCGTATACAAAAATTTATGGTTACTATATTTTTAGTGTCATGCATACTTTCTGCCATTTCTTTGTGCGCTCAGGCAGAGGAATTTGAATGCCATACCGATTCTGAATTTATGCAGAAGGCTAATAATGCCCTTATGCAAAAGAAACTCTATAATAAAATAAATAACACTTTTGATGATAGCATAACACTTTTTCAACTGGATTTTACAGCCAAAAACACATCTGTTATGCCGTCTACCGGCGATGTAAAGATGCTTGTGTTGCCAATTGAATTCCAAGATGAAAAGTTAGATTCAGGAGTATACGATCGCCTGCAGGAACACTTTTTTTCTACACAAGATATAACAAATCCGGACTTGAAGTATACAGATTTATCAGTCTGTGATTATTTTAAAAAAATATCTTTTAATAGATTAAGACTTTCAGGAATAGTTTTACCTGTTTATTCAGCTAGTCAAAACAGAGAATATTATGAAGGAAGCGATGAAAACGGTAATTTCTTTCAGCGGGAAATAGCAAAAGCGATACAGTCATACCAAAATATTATAGGTGATTTATCAGAGTATGACTCAGACAATGACGGGTATATTGATTGTCTTCATGTTGTATATGCCGGTCCTGTAGGTGGCTATGCATCTATGTGGTGGGGAGAAACGATGAGTGGGAATAGACGTGTACTCTACAATGATATTAAAATGTATAGCTTTTGTAGTTTGCCTGTTTCCCAAGCGTTTTATTATGCTCCTGCGCATGAAATGGGACATCTGATGGGCTTAAAGGATAACTATAGCGGGGCTCCCACGGGAACTTGCATAATTCCTTCCGGATGCTATGATTTAATGGCGTGTGATACCCCATGTTATGTTAATGCGTTTTATAGATATTTGCTTGAATGGGACGATGTAGAAGTATTGCCTTATGAAGATGAAACGAAGGAAATAGAATTGTATGCTACTGATCTATATAGCGAAGAAAATATGAATAACCTGAGAACTATAATGCTTATTCCTGATTGCGCAGAGGTACCTTTTGGGGAATTTTATATAATAGAATATAGAGCCAATTATAAGTATGACCAAAATCCAGGAATAATTATATGGCACATAAATGCACAGAAAAACTATGATGGGTCAATTAAATCGACCTCAGACTATATAAAACCTATATATAAGAGTAGAGATACTTCATCTTTTTCTGCTGAGGACTTATATCAAGTGGGAGATATATTTTCTTCTGATACAAATCCTTCCAGTTATTTCTACAATGATGTCTATACGGGAGCATATCTGAAAGTATTAGATATGGATGAGGAAAAGGCTACTGTAAAAGTAGGCTTTATAGACCCTGACTTATCTCCTGCGCCGAGTGTAACAATAGGCAAACCATCACGCAAATACGTAAGACAATATAATAATCCCATAGCTATGGATACTATCGACTTTCCTTTTAAAATTGAAAATTTTCAGGAGATAGATAAATATTGGAAATACTACTATATAGAGGTAGAAACAACGGGCGATGCAACTTATAGATTGAGTACTGCTGATTCAACCTTGAAATCTGATGGTACAGGAACCATACAGCTATATTATTTCTTTGGGAACGGTTCAGTAAAAATGCGTATTAAGGAGAATGTCGCATGGAATGGCATTGAACATAAATATTCTCCTGCAAGTGATTGGTCAGAAGAATGTTTCGTGGACAGCATATCTCCGGAAATCGTTTTAAACGGTGATAGTGAAATTACAATTGAACAAGGACAATATACTGAATTAGGAGCTACAGTAACGGATAATTTTGAACTTCAAGAGGACTGCCTTAGCATAAATGATTCAGAACTCAGAGTGAATGAAGTGGGAACATATAAGGTTTATTATGACGCTACGGACCAAGCGGGTAATAAGGCGACACAAGTTATACGAACCGTAAATGTTGTAGAGCCAAAGCCTACACCAACGCCTAGTCCGACACCGAAACCAACACCAACGGTGAAACCGACAGCAACGCCGAAGCCGACACCAACAGCAACACCAACGCCAACAGCAACACCAACGGTAACGCCAACAGCAACACCAACACCAACACCAAAGCCAACACCAACGCCAAGCCCAACACCGACACCGACGGTGAAGCCTACAATATCACCGACAGCAACATCAACACCAACGGCAACGCCAATGGTGACAGCAAGCCCGACACCAAGTCCGACACTAACACCTACGCCGACACCGACAGCAACGCCAACGGTTACACCAACGCTGACACCAAGTTCAATACCAACGGCTACACCGAGCTTAACACCAAGCCTGACACCAACGGTTGCGCCAAGTTCAACGCCAACAGCGAGCCCAACACCTACGGTAATACCAACTACCGGTCCGATAGCGACTCCGGACGCAACTCCAACTGCGACACCAACCATTGAGCTAACGGATAGGGTGGAGTTTGAGCAGAACGGCAATATAGTTTCGGCAAAGCTGATATTTGAAAAAACATCACCGCCACCGCAGGAAGATATATGGTTCTTTGTGACGTATACGGAAAACGGAAGATTAAAGCGTGTTGAAATGCCAGAGATAACGGATATGACAGCAGCGTTTGAAATCCCGGAAGGATTTGCGGACTGTGATATATCGGTGTATGTCTGGGACAAAAACATGAAACCGCTTATGGATAAGCAGAATTTGATTAACAGGAGGCGATTATATGCTTATAGGAATAATAGGAGCGATGGAGCTTGAGGTACAGGCATTGAAAAATCTCATGGACAATGCCGAGGTGAAGAAAATAAGCAGTATTGAATTTTATAAAGGCAGTATAAATGGTATGGAAACCGTAGTTGCAGTTGCCGGAGTAGGTAAGGTCAATGCGGCAGTATGCGCGCAGACAATGATACTTAAATACTCACCGGATATACTCATAAATGTCGGCGTGGCCGGCGGACTTCATGAGGACTTGAAAATAGGTGATATAGCGGTGGCAGATGCAGTGGTGGAACGCGATATGGATACTACTCCTATAGGTGACCCTAAGGGATTTGTTTCGGGTATAGATATGGTCGAGATGGAATGCAATAAAACAATTTCAGACACGCTTGCCCTATCTGCCGCAAAGCTTGAAGGAATTAGCGTAAAACGCGGAATAATCGCTACGGGTGATCAGTTTATTTCAACTGAAGAACAACGAAATCAAATAATATCGGAATTCGGCGCTATTGCAGCTGAAATGGAGGGCGCAAGTATAGGACACGTCTGCATTATGAACGGAATACCATTCAGTGTTCTGCGCGCTATTTCGGATGGAGCAAACGATGATTCCGTCATAGATTATCCCACGTTTGCAAAAATGGCAGCGGAAAATTCAATAAAAATTATTCTGGAATTTTTAAAAAATATAAAGGAAGAGTTTTAGAAATGGAGAAAATAAAAAGCTTTACAGTGGATCACAGAAAACTCGATAGGGGTATATATATTTCAAGGATTGACAGAGATATTATAACGTACGATTTACGCTTTTGTAAACCGAACAGCGGTATTGTTCTGGATAACGTTACAATGCATACGATTGAACATATGCTTGCAACGTTTGCGAGAAATTCGGATGTCAAAGACGAGATTATATATTTTGGACCTATGGGCTGTCAGACCGGCTTTTATCTGCTCGTACGTGATTCAGTGACTAAGGAAAAGGCGCTTGAACTTGTAAATGATATGCTAAAAAAGACGATTGCACATACAGGAGAAGTATTCGGCGCAAGCGAGATTGAATGCGGTAATTATAAAACACTCAATCTTGAAAAGGCGAAATCTGCATGCAGAGAATATCTTGATGTGATAAAAGATATAAGCCATATAGTAGATTATGATTATGTAAACGGCAAGTAACAAAAGGCAATTCACATGAATTGCCTTTTGGAACGATTTCATTTTTCATTAAATGCGTCAAGAATCTTCGCATAAATATCTTCCGAATGTTCACGGAAAAAAACTGCCATTTTTTCCGCTTCTTCGCGCGAGCCGGCATACAGGGAAAGATTTAAAATCTGAGTGTTATCATCATCGTAGAGCTGACAGTCTGCGCTGTATTCATCGCGGCGCACAGGTGTTATGGCGCTGCGTACCGCATTCTTACGCCGCACCTCCTTGAACAGTTCTTTTACTGAACTGTCAATTGGCTCACGGATATAAATCGGGATATTTGCATGAAACAGTTCGCCTGCATTAAGACCCTTTTGGGTTATTTCATATTTCTGACTGCGTTCGCTTTCAAGATACGCATGGACATGCTCGGTATGAACAAGATTATCAAGAGCCACTTGAAAATCATTGTAGTTAATGTTACAATTATCCAGGATAAGGTTTAAAAGCGCGTCATATGTGACAGCGCTGTCAACCTTGCTCAAGGTATACAATATAATAAACTGAATAAGTACGGAATCGTCAATTTCTTTTTGATATAGCATAATATTACCTCCGTTAATCGTTACACATAAGTATACCACAAATAAATAAAAAAAGATAGACTTAATTTGAAAATAGGAGAAGAAAATGCCAAGAAAAAAGCTTACTGAAGAAGAGGAAATAGAGCGCGTCATGTCGCTTTATGAAATAGAACGTCAATACAGACTTGAAGGGTACATCAACATCGCCGGGGTTGATGAAGCGGGAAGAGGCCCGCTTGCCGGACCTGTTTATGCCGCGGCGGTAATCCTACCGCCCGATACTGTTATAAAGGGAATAAACGACTCAAAAAAGCTAACAGAAAAACGGCGCGAGGAATTATTTTATGAAATAACGGAAAAGGCACTGGCATATAATATTTTCAGTGTCGATGAAAAAAGAATAGATGAAATAAATATTCTTAACGCGACATACGAGGCGATGAACGGAGCTGTCAACGGACTTCAAATACATCCTGATTTTGTTCTTATAGACGGCAACAGAATATCAGATATGAAATATCCGTATGAAACGGTTGTCAAAGGAGACTCAAAAAGTATCTCAATAGCAGCCGCGTCAATTCTTGCTAAGGTAAGCCGTGACCGGTTTATATGTGAAATGGCTGGAAAATATCCGCAATACGGATTTGAAAAACACAAGGGATACGGAACAAAAGCGCATAATGAAGCGATTTTAGAATACGGACCATGCGAAATTCATAGAAAAACATTTTTGAAAAAACTCTTGGGAGGAAGAATATGACAACAAAGGCGATAGGTGACTTTGGTGAAAATGCGGCAGTCAGCTACCTGTCAAAATCAGGTTATGAAATACTGGAACGCAATTTCAGGCTGAAATTCGCGGAGGTTGACATTATTGCCAGGAAAGATAACTGCACTGTTTTCATAGAAGTTAAGACGAGAAAAAACAATCTTTTCGGTGAACCGAGTGAATATGTCAATTACCGTAAGCAGCAGCGTATAAGAAACGCAGCGTCTTGCTATGTTGATATAGAAAATACAGATATGAGATTTGATGTTATTGAAGTATTCTACACAGAGAGAAATGGCGAAATGCTTTTATCTAAATTAAATCATATAGATAATGCTTTTTGAGAAAGGCTATGGATTGCTATGAATAAATATTCGATTTTTGATACCCATTGCGATACGCTTTGCTGTGTGTTTGATGATAGAAAAAGTCTCATGGAAAACGACTGTCATGCGGATTTCAAGCGAATGGCTGAATATAAGAATTATACACAGGTTTTCGCGTGCTTTATAGACCCTGTTTATAAGTCCTGCGCGGTCAAAAGGACTATGGATTTAATAGACACTTTTCACTCTGATAATAACAATATGCCCATAAATGTAAAAGGCATACTCAGTATTGAGGGTGGAGAGGGAATTTATTCGCTTGCGGCGCTAAGGAATTATTACAAACTCGGAGTACGTATAGCTGCTTTAACATGGAACTATTCAAACCATATCGCTTCAGGCGCGCTTGAAGAAGACGTAACCAAGGGACTTACCGACTTCGGAAGAAAAGTAATAGAAGAAATGAACAGAATAGGCATGCTTATAGATGTTTCGCATCTCAACAGAAAGTCATTCTATGATATTGCAGAGATAACAAGTATGCCGATAATTGCGACCCACTCATGCTCTGACTACATATGCCCTCATCCGCGTAATCTGACTGATGAACAGTTTAAAATAATACGAGATACAAACGGCTGTGTCGGAATAAACTTTTACCCTGACTTTCTTACAAGCAATGAAAAATGCGGAATTGATGATATTATAAGGCATATTGACCACTTTATGGAACTTGGTGGGGAGAATAACATAGGTATCGGCGCTGATTTTGACGGTGTTGACTGTTTACCTGACGGAATAAGCGGAGTACAGGATATGTATAAAATATTTAACCGGCTATCTCAGCTCGGTTATTCAGATGAACAAATAGAAAAAATAAGCCATAAAAATTTTAAAAGGATTTTTATAGTAGAAAGGTAGCGAAATTTAAAATGCCGAAATTTTTTGTGACACAGGATAAAATAACTGATAATCAGATTATAATAGATACGGACGATGTTTCGCACATTTCACGTGTTTTAAGACTTGGTATAGGTGATATCATCACTGTATGCGACAGTCAGGGCAGTGACTATGAAGCAAAAATATCTGAAATAGAGACAAAACGTATTGTATGCGATATTATAGAAAAAAAGAAAAGTCTGTCAGAGCCGCCGATAAAGGTAACTCTTTTCCAAGCGCTTCCGAAGGCTTCTAAGATGGAATATATCATTCAGAAAACAACTGAGCTTGGAATAAGCGAGATAGTTCCTGTAAAGCTTGCGCGCTGCGTTGTTAAGATTGACAACCCAAAGGACGAAAAGAAAAAAATTGACCGCTGGCAAAAAATCTCAGAGTCTGCGGCGAAGCAGTCAGGACGCGGTGTTGTACCTATAATATCGGAAATAATGACGCTTCAGGAAGTTATAGAAAAGTCAGAAGAGTTTGATCTTTTCTTTGCGCCCTATGAATGTGAAGAGCAAAAGACGCTGAAAGAAATGCTTTTGTCAAAAAAAGATGTAAAAAGCGTAGGCTTTATTATAGGTCCTGAGGGCGGTTTTGATATTGCAGAAGCAGAGAAGCTAAGAGAAAACGGCATTGAAACAGTTACCTTGGGCAAGCGTATTCTTCGCACTGAAACAGCCGGTGAAGCTGTGCTTGCTATGACGATGTATGAGATAGGAGATATAAATTAAGTCTTAGGATATGAAAATTTATTCAATGAACGTGAGCAGGATTGACCCTGCCGACAAAAAATGGTATAAATATCTGTCCCAAAAACGGATAGAAAAGGTTGAAAGATTAAAAAAAGAGAGTCATAAGGCTCAGTCTATCGGAGCTGAATTGCTTTTACGTCACGCTCTCAGGGGAATGACAGGAGAGAGTGGTATCGTTGAATGGGATACCGATGAAAACGGAAAGCCGTATCTCAAAAACCACAGAGATATCTATGTAAATTTGTCACATTCAGGCGATTATGCAGTCTGCGCTGTTCACTCCGCGCCTGTAGGAATTGATATAGAATTATGCCGTGAATGTGACATGAAAATTGCGAAACGATTCTTTTCTCCTGAAGAGGCGCAGTTTATAGAAACCGCCTCTGATACCAATAACGCTTTTTTTGAAGTATGGACCAGAAAGGAAAGTTTTACAAAGGTCACAGGCAGAGGAATAGCAATGCATATGAACACGTTTTCCGTACTTGATAATGAAATCATATATGACGGAAAAAGATATATATTTAAAAATTGCTCACCTCAGCCTGAAGGATATAAAATGTCTGTATGCTATCTTTTATAATTATATATATTGGCAGTTTCAGGAGAATAGTCCATTATCTCGTCATAAGAATCAAGCTGATATTCTGCATTTGGTCCCCATGGTATAAGCCCTGTACATTCATGTGTTGATATCGCGTTACAGACATCAAAATCGAACATACTGTCATGAAAAATGACATGCTCGCCATGTTTTTGATTTTTGTTATTCTTCACATTAATCCCTCCTTACGGATTTAGTATACCCATAAGGAGATAAAAACAAAGAATATCTTACAAAAGCGGAACAAGTAAATTGTCCCGCTTTTATCAAATTTTTTTATTAATATTATATAAATGATTTAAAGGTCCTCTGCCTTTTCCTATATCAAGTCCGGCATCTATCGCGCCTGTAATATAATCTTTAGCTTTTTTAACCGCTGTTTTTATGTCGTATCCTATTGCCAGATTTGCGGATATAGCGCTTGATAAAGTACATCCGGTGCCGTGTGTGTTGGGATTATCAATCTTTTCTGTTTTAAACCATGTTTCCTCACCGTCATACAGTAAATCACTGCTTGTTGTTTCAAGGTGACCGCCCTTTAGAAGCACACATATATTGTGTTTTTGATAAATATCATGCGCTGCCTGAATCATATCATTTTCTGTTTTTATATCAAATCCGCAAAGGATAGCCGCTTCGTAGAGATTAGGTGTGATAATATCCGCAATAGGAAACAGAAGAGAAGTCAAAGCGTCTATGGCATCATCTTTTAAAAGAGGGCATCCGCTTGTGGAAACCATGACTGTGTCAAGAACAATTTTTTTTGCGTTATATTTCCGAACTGACTTTTCAATGGCTTCGATTATCTTAGCTGATGATACCATACCTATTTTGATGCTGTCGGGGAATATATCTGTAAATACAGCGTCAAGCTGGGCGGATACTGTCTTTTCAGGAATGTCAAACACTTCAAAAACACCCGTAGTATTCTGAGCGGTGATGGAAGTTATAGCGCTCATTCCATATACTCCATGAGCTGCAAATGTTTTCAAATCCGCCTGTATTCCCGCGCCGCCGCTTGAATCCGAACCGGCAATTGTAAGTGCTGTATTCATATTATCTTCCCAACTTTCATATATAATTCTCTCGCGGCGTTCTCTATGTCATCCATAGCGAATATTCCCGAAACAACAGCCGTGCCGGCTATTCCTGCGCCGGCTAATTCAGACACATTTTCAGCTGTAATACCGCCTATTGCAACAACCGGTATATTAACAGAAGTGGTTATATTCTTTAAAGTGTCCATTTCCATTTTCTTTGCATCATGTTTTGTTGATGTGCCGAATACCGCGCCGCTTCCAAGATAGTCTGCGCCATCACTTTCAGCTTTTTTTGCCTGTTCCACAGTTTTTGCAGTCACGCCTATTATTTTATCATTCCCAAGTATTTCCCGCGCTTCTGAAGGTGACATATCATTTTGCCCCAGATGAACGCCGTCAGCGTCCGCTTCCTTTGCCGCGTAAACATTATCGTTTATAATCAACGGCACATTATATCTTTTACACAATGATTTCAATTCTACCGCTACACGAACAAGCTCCTTAAACTCCATATTCTTTTCCCGAAGCTGCAGCATTGTAACGCCGCCATTTAAGGCTTTCTCAACATCATAAGCAAGAGGTCTTCCGTTAAGCCATGTTCTGTCTGTAACAGCGTAAAGACGAAGTGAATTTTTGTTCATTTAAATCTCCATAGCCTTTCCGTCCGTAAATTGCAATAAAAAAATAACATTCTTATTGTGGGCGTAGATATTTTATTGAAATTATTCTATCATGTGAACAGATAAAAGTCAATAAAACCCTGTCTACAAAAATATAACTTCATGCAGATAAAATACAATTATTATATTGATAAATCGCGGATTTTATGATAGAATACCAATATATGAATTTTATTTTGGCAAAAGGAGTTAAATCATGGAGCGCGTAAGAAGAATTTATGTGGAAAAGAAAGACGGCTTCGATGTTGAAGCGAATGAAGTTTTTGCAGATTTAAAGGAAAATTTATCATTATCAGGACTTAAATCTGTCAGAATTATAAACAGATATGATGTGTCGGGCGTGAGTGACGAAGAATATGAGAAAGCGAGAAATCTTATATTCTCAGAGCCTCCGGTGGATAGCGCATATGACGAGGAAATAGAGATAAACGAGGGGAAGGTATTTGCTGTTGAATTTCTTCCGGGACAGTTCGACCAGAGAGCCGCGTCAGCTGAGGAATGTATTTCAATTCTCACACAGAAAGAGCGTCCTGTGGTACGCAGCGCAAAGGTGTATGTCCTTATAGGCGATGTTTCCGGAGAAGAAGTGGACGCGGTTAAGAAATATGTCATAAACCCTGTGGAAGCGAGAGAGGCAAGTCTTGAGAAGCCAACTACTCTTAACATGGAGCATATTGTTCCTGATGATGTGGCTGTTGTGGACGGCTTTATTGACATGGACGATGCTGCAATGGAAGCATTTCTTTCTAAGATGGGCTTTGCAATGGATATTGACGACCTCAAATTCTGTCAGAACTACTTTAAAAATACAGAAAAGCGTAATCCTACAGTTACGGAAATGCGCATGATAGATACATACTGGTCAGATCATTGCAGACACACCACATTCTCTACCAGAATAAATAACGTTAAAATAAACGACGGCAAGTATGCCGATGTTATATCAGCGGCATATGAGGAATATAAAAAGGCAAAGGCAGAATTGTATGCTCCTGACAGAGATACCTGCCTTATGAATATGGCAACAATTATAGTAAAACAGCTTAAAAAGCAGGGTTTACTCAAAGAAATAGACGAGTCTGAGGAAATAAACGCGTGCTCAATCGTTGTCCCTGTTGATGTGGATGGTCACGATGAAGAGTGGCTTATTATGTTCAAAAACGAAACTCATAACCACCCGACTGAAATCGAGCCTTTCGGAGGCGCGGCAACATGTCTTGGCGGCGCAATCAGAGACCCGCTTTCAGGCAGAAGCTATGTGTATCAGGCAATGCGCGTGACGGGAAGCGGAGACCCGAGAGTATCGCTAAAAGACACCCATTCAGGTAAGCTTATGCAAAGAAAAATCACAAAAGGCGCATCCTCCGGTTACAGCTCATACGGTAACCAGATTGGTCTTGCAACCGGTCAGGTACAGGAAATTTACCACGAGGGATACGTTGCAAAGAGAATGGAAATCGGCGCTGTTATAGGCGCTGCGCCGAAGAAGAATGTTATTCGCGAAGTTCCGGCAAAGGGTGACGTTATCATACTTCTCGGCGGAAGAACAGGCCGTGACGGTATAGGCGGCGCGACAGGCTCATCTAAGGCACATACGGAGGAAAGCGTACTGACCTGCGGAAGTGAGGTTCAGAAGGGTAATCCGCCTGTAGAAAGAAAAATCCAGAGACTTTTCAGAGACGAAAAGGTTACTACTCTTATAAAACGCTGCAATGACTTCGGCGCGGGCGGTGTATCGGTCGCTATCGGAGAATTAGCGGACGGTCTTGTTATTGACCTTGATAAAGTTCCGAAGAAATACGAGGGACTTGACGGCACGGAGCTTGCAATAAGCGAGTCTCAGGAGAGAATGGCAGTTGTTGTAAGAAGCGAAGACGCGGACAAGTTTATAGAATACTCAAACGCTGAAAATCTTGAAGCGACAAAGGTAGCTGTCGTTACTGATGAAAACAGACTTGTGATGAACTGGAGAGACAAGACGATATGCGATATCTCCCGTGACTTCCTCAACACAAACGGAGCAACGAAGAATACTGATGTTGAGGTTATGCTTCCCGATGAAAATAACAGCTTCTTTAAAACAAAGACTGTAAATGATGTAAAGACTCAGTGGCTTGAAACTCTTTCGGATTTGAATGTATGCTCACAGAAAGGTCTTTCGGAAAAGTTTGACTCAACAATCGGCGCTGCATCAGTATTAATGCCGTTCGGAGGCAAGTATCAGCTTACTCCGTCCGACGGTATGGCTGCCAAAGTACCGGTTCTTGACGGTGAAACCAACACAGCAACGGTTATGACATTCGGTTATAATCCCGACCTGTCAAGCTGGAGCCAATATCACGGTTCTACTTATGCCATAGTTGAGTCAGTTTCAAAAGCGGTTGCTTTGGGCGCAGATTATAAGAAGATATACTTGACATTCCAGGAATACTTTGAACGACTCGGAACAGACCCGAAGCGTTGGGGTAAGCCGTTTGCGGCGCTTCTCGGCGCATATACCACACAGCTGAATCTCGGCATCGCTGCAATCGGAGGCAAAGACTCAATGAGCGGCTCGTTTAACGACCTTGATGTTCCGCCGACATTGACATCATTCGCGGTAGCTCCCGTTAAGGCGGACAAGGTTATCTCGCAGGAATTTAAACAGGCAGGCTCTAAGGTTGTTATGCTTAAGGTTTCACGAGATGAAAACGATTTGCCTGACTTCGATAAATTGAAAGCAATGTATGAAACCGTACACTTTATGATACAAAACGGACAGGTATTATCAGCAAGCGTTGTAAAAGGCTACGGACTCGCAGAAACTGTCTCAAAGATGGCGTTCGGAAATATGATAGGTTTTAAGTTCGACAGTAATATTTCTGCCGAAGAAATCTTTAACGCACCGCTTGGCTCTATCGTGCTTGAGCTTAACGATAATTTTGGCGCTGTACTGACCATAGGAGAAGAGCCTGAAATCATTGAGCTTGGTGAAACTCAAGAAGCGGAAGCGATTAACGTATGCGGAGTGAATATACCTCTCGGCGAAGCAGTTAAGGCATGGACAACTCCGCTTGAAAAAGTATTCCCGACACAGGCGGGTAATTTCACATCTGAGCCTGAAACATATAGCTACGATAAGCGTAACATCACGGTTGCGACAGAGAAATTCGCAAAGCCGAGAGTATTTATACCCGTATTCCCGGGTACAAACTGCGAATATGACACGGCGCGTTGCTTTGAGAATGCGGGCGGTGTTGCTGATGTGTTCGTTGTAAGAAATCTCACAGGCGATGATGTTGCATATTCAATGCGCGAAATGGAAAAGAGAATAAATAATTCTCAGATTATCATGATTCCGGGCGGCTTCTCCGGCGGTGACGAGCCTGAGGGAAGCGGTAAGTTTATAGCTACAGCGTTCAGAAATCCGCTTGTTAAAGATGCGGTTATGAATATGCTTAAAAACCGTGACGGACTTATGCTCGGTATCTGTAACGGTTTCCAGGCGCTTATAAAGCTCGGACTTGTTCCGTATGGTGAGATACGCGACCTTGATAATAATTCACCGACACTTACCTTTAACACCCTCGGCAGACATATATCGTGTATGGCAAGAACAAGAATCGCGTCAAATAAATCACCGTGGTTTGCAAATGTTAATACCGGTGATGTTCATACTATCGCATTTTCTCATGGAGAGGGACGATTCATAGCGTCACCTGAACAAGTCAAAGAACTTGCTCTGAACGGACAGATTGCAACACAGTATGTAAATCTTGACGACAAAGCCACTTATGATATAGCATGGAACCCGAACGGTTCTGTTTCAGCTATAGAGGGTATCACAAGCCCTGACGGCAGAATTTTAGGTAAAATGGGACACAGCGAACGTACAGGCAATAGGGAAAATATTGCATTTAATGTTCCGGGAAATAAAGACCAAAAGCTGTTTGAAGCAGGAGTTAATTATTTTAAATAATTCAAAGAGCAGGGGCTGTCTTACAGACAGTCCCTTTATGAAAGGAATGAATGACTTGAAACCCAAACTTGGTGTTCTTTTCCCGCAGATAATGGATAGTGAAATATCAGAGCTGCAGGTGGAAAAGATAAGCGTTTCAAAGAACCGAAGAAAAATAAAGATTTTATTAGGCTCAGACACTTCATCTTATCTTGCCTCAAAGATTGAGAGCGCATTAAAAAAAGCCTGTAACTTGTCTGAGGTTATTGTAGCTATCAAAGAGCCTGATAAAGAAATTGACAGGAATGTAATGATATATGAGGTTGAAAGAGGACAGGAAAATAAGATAATGTCTGAAAGCGCCGGCACGGAATATGTCGGTAAGGCGGACGTATCGAGTATGTTATACGGCAGACCGATAAAGGACAGCATTGTATCTATACGTTCAATTAATGATAATTCCGGCAGGGTAACAATCTCCGGCAAGGTATTTTTTGTTGATGAGCGTTCAATAACCTCAAAGAAAACCGGAAAAGAATTTCACCTTGTGACAATGGATATTACCGATAACAGTGATTCAATATCAGCGAAGCTGTTTATACGAAAAAATGATGATGACGCGCCGTTTAATAAACTGTATTCCACCCTGAAAAAGGGAGTAAAAGGCGGAGGCGTCTATGTCGTTGCGCGCGGAAAGGCTCAATATGACGAGTATGCGGGCGAGACTATTATAATGCTCAATGATATTGCGGAAATAGGAAAACCGCCTGTTCGTCCTGATAATGCGCCTAAAAAACGCGTTGAACTGCATCTTCATACGCAGATGTCGGCTATGGATGCCGTATCTCCCGTTGAGGATTTGGTAAATCGGGCAATTTTCTGGGGACATGAGGCTATTGCAGTTACCGACCATGGTGTTGTTCAGTCGTTCCCTGACGCAATGAAGGCTTCCGGCTTTAATGAAAAGATAAAGATTATTTATGGAGTAGAGGGATATCTGGTTGATGACAGTAAAAAGATAGTTTATGGCAACAGCAACGCGGATCTGGACACTCCATTTGTTGTGTTCGATATAGAAACAACAGGTCTGGATAAGAATAAAAACAATATAACGGAAATCGGAGCTGTGAAGGTCGTTAACGGCGAAATAGTTGATAAGTGGTCAACGTTTGTTAATCCATGTCAGCCGATACCGGAGAATATTGTTGATCTTACCGGTATAAACGATAACATGGTAAAGGACGCGCCTAAGATAGGGGAGATACTACCCGATTTCTTTGAATTCGCAAAAGACTGTATACTTGTTGCTCATAACGCGTCGTTCGATATAGGATTTATAAAAAAAGCCGCTAAAGATATGGGGCTGGACTTTGATTTTACATGTCTTGATACGCTTATGCTTGCGCGTGGTATGTATCCTCAGCTGCCGAATTTTAAGCTGGATACCATCACCCGCCATCTGCATGTTATCCTTGAAAATCATCACAGAGCGGTTGATGATGCAAAAGCAACCGCCGATATGTTCGTTAAAATGATTAATCAGCTGAAGGAGGAAGGAAAAACTCAGATAAATAAGCTTAATGAAGAATTTGACCTTCGCAGCGCGTCTAAAAAGAACAAGGCGTTTCATATAATCATTCTTGCTAAAAATCAGACCGGACTCAGACATATCTATGAAATGGTTTCCCAGTCACATCTGAAGTATTTTCACCGTAATCCCAAAATACCCAGAAGTCTCTTAGAGGAAAAGCGAGAGGGACTTATATTAGGAGCGGCATGCGAGGCAGGTGAATTTTTCAGAGCGGTTGTTGAAGGAAAGTCGGACGAAGAGCTTCAGGAGATTGCTGAATTTTATGACTATCTTGAAATACAGCCTATAGGAAATAACGCTTACATGAAAACCGATTCAAAGCATCCTCATATCAATACTGATGAGGATTTAATGAATTTAAACAGGCGTGTTGTCATGTTAGGCGAAAAGTTCAATAAGCCGGTTGCCGCCACCTGTGATGTTCATTTTATGGATAAGGAGGGCGCGGACTATCGGAAAATACTCATGAATTACAAAGGCTATTCCGATGCGGATAATCAGGCGCCGCTGTATTTTAGGACAACTGATGAAATGCTTGAAGAATTTGAATATCTCGGGAAGCCAAAGGCGTATGAGGTAGTTGTTAAAAACACTAATCTCATAGCTGATATGATAGAGGATGTTCGTCCTATTCCCGAAAAAAAATGCCCTCCTATTATTGACGGAGCAAAAGAGGGAATAGTAAATGATTCGCTAAACCGCGCAAAGGAAATATACGGCGACCCGCTGCCGGATGTTGTGCAGAAAAGACTTGATAAGGAACTGTATTCCATAACCACTTACGGATTTTCGGTGATGTATCGTATAGCGCAGGAACTGGTACGTCACTCGCTTAATGACGGATACCTTGTTGGTTCAAGAGGCTCTGTCGGTTCATCGTTTGTCGCGTTCTTATCGGATATAACAGAGGTTAACTCGCTTCAGGGACACTATATATGTCCGAATTGCAAGAATGTTGAATTTATTGATTCTGAAATAGGTCTTTCCGGCTGTGATCTGGAGGATAAGGTATGCCCAAAATGCGGAACACAGTATAAAAAGGACGGACACGATATACCGTTTGAAACATTTCTCGGTTTTAAAGGTGATAAGGAGCCTGATATCGACCTCAACTTTTCGGGTGTATATCAGCCCACGATACACAAGTACACGGAAACCTTCTTTGGCGAAGGAAAGGTGTTCAGAGCGGGAACAATAGGTACTGTCGCGGAAAAGACCGCGTTCGGCTATGTTCGCAAATATTGCGAGGAAAAGGGAATAACAATGCGCAATGCGGAAATGATGCGTCTTGCAAAGGGCTGCGAGGGCGTTAAGCGTACCTCAGGGCAGCACCCCGGCGGAATTATTGTTGTGCCGTTTGAAAACGATATACACGAATTCTGCCCTGTTCAGCATCCTGCTGACGATGTTAATTCTGATATAATAACCACGCATTTTGACTATCATAAAATTGACCAGAACCTATTAAAGCTTGATGAACTCGGACACGACGACCCGACGGTAATAAGAATGCTCGAGGATATAACAGGGGTTAAGGCGAAGGATATACCTATGGACGATCCTGAAACAATGAGCCTGTTTACCTCTAATAAGGCGCTTAAACTATTACCCGGAGAGGATATAGGAACGAAGCTTGGAACATACGGAGTGCCGGAGTTCGGTACAAAGTTTGTCCGTCAGATGTTAGAGGATACAAAGCCTACAACATTTTCGGAGCTTGTCAGAATTTCAGGACTGTCACACGGCACAGATGTGTGGCTCGGCAATGCACAGGAGTTAATAAGAGAGGGTAAATGCGATCTTTCACACTCCATATGCGCGCGTGACGATATTATGATTTATCTTATATCATGCGGCGTTCAGGAGGAACACGCGTTTAAGATAATGGAAATGGTTAGAAAGGGTAAGGGACTTACTCCGGAATATGAACAGGAAATGCATGATAATAATGTGCCGGACTGGTATATTGAATCATGCAAAAAGATAAAATATATGTTCCCTAAGGCACACGCTGTAGCGTATGTTATGTCAGCCGTAAGAATAGCGTATTTTAAGGTGCATTACCCTGAGGCGTTCTATATCGCGTATTTCTCGGTACGCGCGGACGATTTTGACGCGTCCATAATGGCGCGAGGTATGGATAGAGTAAGAGAAGAAATACGTTCCATTAACGAAAAGAAAAAAGAGGGAACAGTCACTCCAAAAGAAGAAAATCTGATTCCCGTGCTTGAAATATGCGTGGAAATGTACGCGCGCGGAATAAATTTTATTCCTGTTGATTTATATAAATCAGACGCTACAAACTTCCTTAAAACAGATGACGGCATACTTCCGCCTTTAAATGCTCTGCCGGGACTGAGTGAAAACGACGCGAGAAGTATTGTTGAAGAAAGAGCAAATGGTGAATTCAGAAATGTTGAGGATTTGCGTCTGCGTACGGGCATAGGCAAAAATCCGCTTAATATCCTTGAAGCAAACGGATGTTTTGATGATTTGCCTGATACTGACCAGGTATCATTATTTGATTAAATTTTTTGCAACCTTTTGGTTGTTTAAAAAGTATTATAAGTGAAGAATAAATGTTAGGAGGTATACCTATGAAAAAATTATTATCAATTATTTTGACGCTTGTTATAGCTTTGTCAATGTCAGTTTCTGCGTTGGCAACGACAGTGCCTGAGATTACCGTTAATGTAAACGGTAAAGAATTAGAATTTGAAATGCCGCCGTTTATTGAAAACGATGTAACACTTGTGCCTATGCGGGCAATTTTTGAGGCATTGGGTGCAGAAGTGATATGGCGTTCAGGACATATTACTGCCAAAAAGAGATTTGTAGATAAAAGCGGAACAGCATATGATGATACTGTATTTCTTACAATAGACAGTGATGAAATGTTAAAAAGAGCATATCAAGTAGATATTATTGATGATAATGACCCTGATGTCATTAAACTTGAAGCTCCGGCTAGACTTGTTAATGATTTCACTTTCGTACCGCTACGCGCAGTTTCAGAAGCATTAGACTGTGACGTGCAATGGAATGGCGACACTATCCCTAAAACCATAACTATAACATATACTGACAAGAGCGTATCGCAAACATATATGCAAGAGCTTATGTCCAATCTTCCGCAGGACGAAAACTATGTTATATCGCCGTATTCACTGAAAACGGCGATGATGATGGCTGCCAACGGTGCGGAGGGTGAAACTCAAAAGGAAATTCTTGACACGTTTAATATTGAAACCCTTACTGATTATAACAGTGGCACAAAGCATATTATAGAAAAATTTAATAATAGTGAAAATGGAGAAATAAATACAGCAAATTCAATATGGTTCAATAAAGACTATTATGGAATAGAAAATGCTGATTTTTCTGACAGCTTTAAAAAGGTTATAGCCGAAAGCTATGACGGTACAGCCGAGACAGTCACAAAAGAAAACAACATTGAGAGAGTAAACGAATGGGTAGAGGATAAGACAAAAGGTAAGATAACCAATCTTTTAAGCGAGCAGAACAGAGATTATCTTGCCGCGCTTGTGAATACGATATATATGAAAGCAAACTGGAAAAAACAGTTTGAAGCAGAGGATACCTATAAGGATATTTTTACTGATATAAATGATAAAAAAACAGAAACAGACTTTATGCATCAAACAGATACTTTTGGATATTATGAGGATAGTGACACTAAAATCGTAGCGTTGCCGTATATAAACAATTTGAGTATGTATGTAGTTCTCGGGGATGCTAAAGATTTTGATGTTAAGAAATATAATATGAACTATAAAAAAGTTATTTTATCAATACCTAAGTTCAAGATTGAATACAACAGCGAGTTTGTGAATATTCTGAAAAATATGGGAATCAGTAAGGCATTTGCGGACGATAATCACGATTTTGATTTAATGTTAAAGAACGTGCCTGAACCTATAAAAATCGGAAGTGTGTTGCAGAAAGCAATTATAGAGGTAGATGAACAAGGAACAGAGGCGGCAGCGGCGACGGCTGTCATCATGACTCCAACAGGAGCGATACCTGTCGAATATGAAATCGTTGAATTTAAAGCAGACGAGCCGTTTACATATTATATAATAGACAATATGTCTGACGAAGTTCTCTTTGCGGGACGATACGTAAAAGTTGAATAACTAAAAAAGCGCCTTTGGCGCTTTTTTAATTATCCGCTTTTACAGGAGTTTTAGTTTCTTTTTTAGCTTTTTTCGGTTTAACCGAATCGTACATTTCTTCTTTTTTCAGATTCTCAAACGCAACGGCAAGCATAAGCTTAATACGATTAAGCTGGTTAACCTCACTTGCTCCCGGGTCATAGTCAACCGCGACAATATTAGCCTGCGGGAACTGGCGTCTCAATTCCTTAATCATACCCTTACCTGTAACGTGGTTAGGCAGACAAGCGAACGGCTGAACGCAAGCTATATTCGGTACGCCCGAATTAATAAGTTCAATCATTTCACCGGTTAAGAACCAACCCTCGCCGGTGCAGTGTCCAAGCTGCAAAACACTCTTTGCGCCCTCGGCTATGTCCGCGATATGCTTTGGTGAACGTGTTCTAAACTTCGGATTGCCCTCCATAACCTTAACAACGTGCTTACGGTAGCTTTCGATGCCCCATATTGCCAAGTTGCAGAGCGCAGCGGTAGAGGACTTAGAACCGAGATTATCACGCTTAAAGTTGTTGTTATACAAACAGTACAGCATGAAATCAGCCAGTCCGGGCATAACAGCCTCGCCGCCTTCCGCCTCAATAACATCAATAATATTATTATTTGCGTCAGGGTGGAATTTAACAAGTATTTCTCCGACCACTCCGACCTTCGGCTTTTTGATTGTTTCGTCAATTTTTATAGCGTCAAAATCAGCTATTATCTCGTTTATAATCCTTTTAAGCTTCAGATTTTTACGGTTATTATTTACTATATCATTATACAGACGTTTCTGCCATTTCTGATGCAGCGCGTCCGTTTCACCCTTGTTTACCTCATAGGGACGTATACGCAGTGTTACGGCAAGAAGTAAGTCACCCCATGTACATGCCTTTAAAAGTCCGTCCACAAGCTTCGGTGTAATGGTAAATCCGGGGTTTCCCTCAAGTCCCGACACGTTAAGCGAGATAACCGGCACATTCGGATAACCGGCTTCTTTCAGCGCTTTACGCAAAAAGGCTATATAGTTAGTTGCGCGGCATCCGCCGCCTGTCTGAGTTATCATAACAGACGTGTTATCAGGGTCGCATTTCCCGCTTATAAACGCGTTCACGAGCTGTCCTGTTACCATTATGGACGGATAGCAGGCATCGTTATTAACGCTCTTTAAACCCGCCTCAACATCCTCCGCAGTTGCATGTTCAAGAACTACCGCATTATATCCGTTAGCGCGAAGCACCGCTTCGAACATTCCGAAGTGGGTAGGGGACATCTGCGGGAATATTATAGTATGTTTTGCTCTTTCTTCCTTTGTAAACTTTACTCTTGTCAGAGTATATTCCTCAATCTTACGCGGAACAAAATCATTATCATCGCGCTCTTTGACAGCCGCCTTTAAGGAGCGCACACGTATACGCGCAGTACCGAGATTTGAAACCTCGTCTATTTTCAGCGTTGTATATATTTTTTCATGTGACTGTATAATTTCCTGCACCTGATCAGTTGTGACAGCGTCCAGACCGCAGCCGAACGAATTAAGCTGAATAAGCTCTAAGCGCGGATTTTTAATAACCTGCGCCGCTGATTCATAAAGTCTCGTATGATATGCCCACTGGTCAACAACTCTTATATCACGTTCCAGATGCCCTAAGTGTGCCACGCTGTCCTCAGTAAGTACGGCAAAACCCAAAGATGTAATCATATCAGGAATACCGTGATTGATTTCAGGATCGATATGGTACGGACGGCCGGCAAGAACGATAGCTCTCTCGTCATGCTCTTCAAGCCATTTAAGTGTTTCTTCTCCCTTTGTTCTTATATCATGTTTATAATTCTGGAATTCCTCAAACGCCTTATCCGAAGCCTCGTCTATTTCCGCCTTTGTGAAACCGTAATCTTTAAATGCTTTCATCATCTGACGCTTAAACGAAGGTCTGTCCGCGAGGTTTATAAACGGGTAAAGGAAGTTTATATCTGACTTTCTCACAATGTCCATGTTGTTATATATAACCTCAGGATATGAGGTTACCATAGGACAATTAAAATGGTTTCCCGCATCTGAATACTCTATCTGCTCATATGGGATACACGGGTAGAATATTGTCTTTATATCCTTATCAATAAGGTCCTGAATATGTCCATGTACGAGTTTTGCCGGATAGCACGCGCTCTCACTCGGGATAGAGTCAATGCCTTTTTCATAAATCTGATGCGTACTTCTTCCGGAAATCCGTACAGAAAAACCGAGTTCAGTGAAGAACGTAAACCACAGCGGGTAGTTTTCGTATATATTAAGTACCCTCGGAATACCGATAACTCCGTGCGGAGCATCCTCTTCTTTAAGCGGCTTATACTGAAATGCGCGTCTGTACTTATAGTCAAACATATTCGGCATCTGCTTCTTCGGCTTCTCAAGTCCTGCGCCGCGCTCACACCTGTTTCCTGATACAAACTGACTGCCATCGGAGAACTTTGTGATAGTAAGCTGACAATGGTTATTACACTTCTGACAGCGCGTTAGCGAAGTGTCAAAATTGAAATTGTCAAGCTCATCGTTTCTGAGTATATTACATTCGCCGCCCTGCCAGCGCTCCTTAGCGATAATAGCGGAACCGAACGCGCCCATTATGCCGGCGATATCGGGACGAACAACATTCTTTTCTGTAAGCAGTTCAAAACAGCGAAGAATAGCATTATTATTAAATGTACCGCCCTGTACAACTATATTTTTACCCATCTGTTCAGGGTCGCGAAGCTTAATAACCTTATAAAGCGCGTTACGGACAACGGAATAGGATAGTCCGGCGCTTATATCTCCAACTGTTGCACCCTCTTTCTGAGCCTGTTTTACACGCGAATTCATAAACACCGTGCAGCGCGTACCAAGGTCAACCGGATTTTCGGCTTCAAGTGCTTCTTTTGAGAAGGAAATCGTGTCAAGTCCAAGACTTTCCGCAAACGTTTGGATAAAAGAACCACAGCCCGATGAACAAGCCTCATTGAGCATGATACTTTCTATTACGCCGTTCTTTATTTTCATGCATTTCATGTCCTGTCCGCCGATGTCTATAATAAAGTCAACGCCAGGGGAGAAATGGTTGGCCGCCTTATAGTGTGCAATGGTTTCTATTTCGCCCTCATCTATACGGAATGCTGTCTTTAAAAGCAGTTCTCCGTAACCTGTTGTGCAGGCGTTTGCTATGTATGCTTTTTCGGGAAGCTTTGAATATAATTCACGTAGAATATTTATACCACAGGTTATGGGACTACCCTCGTTTTTACCATAATAGCTGTATAAAATGTCGCAGTCCTCATTGATAAGCGCTGCTTTGATTGTAGTGGAACCGACGTCCAGTCCTAAAAACAGGGGACCGTCAGCTGTAGAAATATCCTTTCTTTTTGCAACGTCTTTATTATGTCTTTCAAAAAACTCTTTGCGTTCTTCTTCATTTTCAAACAATGTCCGCATACGCGTAATTTCAGCGTCAACTGATTGCGCCGTATTAAGCTGCTCAATAAGAGAATCTATTGTAACGCTCTTTTCTTTCCCATACATAAGCGCCGCGCCTATTGCGACAAACAACTGAGCGTTCTCGGGTGTTTTAAATGATTTTGCGTTATCCTTCAGAGTTTCCTCGAACTGCTTCCTGAGCTGCGGCAGAAAATGCAAGGGGCCGCCTAAGAATACAATATTGCCTTTTATAGGACGTCCCTGAGCAAGTCCGCTTATAGTCTGAGTAACAACCGCCTGTAATATCGAAGCAGCTATATCTTCACGTGCCGCGCCCTCGTTTAAAAGAGGCTGCACGTCTGATTTTGCAAATACGCCGCATCGCGCCGCGATGGGGTAGATTATCTTGTGATTTTCGGCAAGAGCGTTAAGTCCGTCTGCATCAGTTTTCAGCAGTATAGACATCTGGTCAATAAAAGAGCCTGTACCTCCGGCGCAGGTGCCGTTCATACGCTGCTCAAGTCCGCCGGAAAGATAAAGTATCTTTGCGTCCTCGCCGCCAAGTTCTATAACAACGTCCGTTTCAGGCATATAAGTCATTATAGCCGTTTTATTTGCGATTACCTCCTGCACAAACGGCAGAGAGAGCATTTTAGAAAGCAAAAGACCTCCCGAACCGGTTATAACAACAGTAAAATCCTCTTTGCCTGTAACCTCTTTCACTTCCTCAAATAAGCCTTTTACTGTGCTCTGTATATCGGAAAAGTGACGTCTGTATTCCGCGAACAATGTTTTTCCGCTCGCGTCAAGAAGAACAACCTTTACGGTCGTTGAACCCACGTCAATACCCATGTGAAGTCTGCTCATTTATGTAACCCCCCCTTATAAATTCGCAAAACATATATAATAAGTTTAGTTTTCAATTAACGCTATAAATTCATTGTATATTATATAATTTTTAAAGAAAATAGTCAAGGTTAAATAAATTGTTTTGTGGAAATCATTTTCAGTTTTGTTAATTGGATAATTGCTTTTTTATGGTATATCATATATAATT
>JAFLUB010000033.1 GCA_022509025.1 Oscillospiraceae bacterium
AAAAATGTTAAAAAACATTGTTATAAAACATAATTTTTTAAAAATTAATAATATTTATTATTTATATGTGTCTATTATTTGCACAAATGATAATTGAATGGTATAGAGTAAAAAGTGGTTTGTTTGGGACATGTATGGTAGAAGCAAAAAAGTTAATAAACTATATAAATAAATCAAAACAAAATGATAATTACGATAAAGGTACGAAAATATTTTTATCAGAAAGAGAATATGCTGAAACAAAAGTTCTAGAAGCAATTGCTATGGGGATTTAGTGATGGGTAATAATACAATAGATAAAATAACAAGATTGTTAGATAAAGCCATTAATTTTTTATTTGTTTATAATCCATTAAATACAGCACTTGGGTTGATTTTCGGCGGTATTTTAATGGGAATGAAGGATTTTTTTGCTAAATATTTTAGTCCTATAGGTGAAGTGTCATGGTATGCGTTTATTCTTTTTGGTGTACTTATTTTTGACATTCCTTGTCTTATTTTTGGTATAAAAACTTCTCCAGAAACAGAAAGAAAAATAAAAGAATTAAATGAAATACAAAAAAGTGGAAATTTTTCGCCAGAGGAAATAAGAAGTCAATGGAGATTATTAGTTTCAGATGTAATAGAAAGAGACACGCCTCATGAGAAACTAGAGAATCCTGAAACACATAAAATAAACGCATAAAAAATACGACTTGTAATTACAGAGGGGAGTCACAGAAAGTCTGTCCTTTATTTGTCCTTTATTGTTGCGAAAAGTTAGTAAATATGGCGAAAAGATACAAGAATCTAAACACCTAAAAATCACATAATATAGCCAGTTCTAGGCAATTAGGATAAATTGTAAAAAGCTCAATTCACAATTCGAGTCCTTGTACCCCTGTCACGTCGCGCTATGCGGCAGTTTTACGAAGTCCTTGCTTTTCAAGGACTTCTTTTTTATGCCGCAGGGTGCTCCTTTTCCGCAAAAAACCGCGTTCACGTCGCCTGTTCGCTTGCAAGCACGCTCACAACGGCTTTGGTTCACTACCACCTTTTTGCAGGTTTGTGTTTCCTCTTTTTTAATTGAGTGATTGCCATTTAGTGTAATCTATTCCCATCTTTTTTAATCTATTTGGGCGACTTCCCCATTGACATTTTTGTCATTGTTGCACAGACTATTTTATTTCCTGTTCTAATGATGTAAAAAGTTCATCATCAAAGAAATCCGATAAGGTAATTTCGAGTCCGTCACAGATTTTCTTGATTGTTGACACGGTAGGGTTTTTGCTTCCAGTATTGATGATGTTATTGATAGTCGATTGAGTCATACCTGATATGGTGCTTAGCTTGTTAGGTGTAATATTCCGTTCTCTGCACAGTTTTAGTATTCTTTCCGCAATAGCTTCAACCATAGTCATACAATCAGCCTTTCCTAATAATTATAAAAATATTCTATCGTATTAACTGCAAAAAGTTTAACTGTATACAGTTGACTTTTTAAGGGATTTATTATAAAATGTGTAATGATTAAGATTATTTACATTTTAGATAATAGGGGGAAATGTACTATGTCAAAAGAAAAGAGATTGACAGGTTATCCGTCAGTAGATAAGCCGTGGCTACAATTTTATCCGGAAATACTCTTTAATGAAAGAAAACGATACGATAAAATCATGGATAAACTGAAAGATGTATGGCATGATAATGAGACGATTATTGAGTATTATGGCACAGAAATTACAACAAACGACTTTTTTGACAGAATAGAAGATATTGCCAAAGCGCTTTGCGCATTGGGTACCAAGACAAAGAATTAACAGAAACCGTTTTAAAAGTTCATCCTGACGGAAAAACTTGGTTGCATACAGGTGATATTGGGTTTATGAACGATAAAGGTCTACTGTTTGTTTTAGGACGAGAAGGTATTCATATTTTCCCAGATAAAAGGGTGTTTCCTCTTGGTATAGAAAACAAAATTTTGACTGTTAAAGAAATACGGGAGGCAATTATTGTTTCGGGTAAGGATAAAGAACACGACGGGTTTGAGAAACCATATCTTTTTGTTATAAAAGAACCGTCTTGTTCTATAGACCAAGTCAAGGAACAGTTAAATTGTGTGATAGAGAGCCAATTATTGCCTGAAGAAAAGCCAGAAAAAATATTTTTTATTGATAAAAAACCAATACTTAAGTTTAAAACAGATAGAAAATGGTTGCAAAGAAAATATAATTTGAATTTTATAAACTCTTAGTAATTCTTTAATATAAAAACTTGGACACTGTGCTATCTTGGCATAGTGTTTTTTTACATTCGGCAAATAAGGCAAGTGAGTGAAAAATAGACAGAGTTAAGGGGGTGTTCGACATTGTTGTCCGAAACTGTCGGTCGCTGACTGGTCGCTTTTTTCGGAGTATGATTTCCGCCTTTTGTTGCGGTTACTCAATTTCTCGGACGTTTGCTCAAGTGCTCCAAAACCGCGTGCCCAAGGTTCGAGTCATTGTACACATGCCACGTCGCACCATGCGGCAGTTTTACGAAGTCCTAATGTGTCAAGGGGACGGTTCTCTTGACACCTATGCTTATGCTATCGTTAAGGATATACAGAAAATGAAGTAGGAGAAGGTTTTAAAGCCTTCTTCTGCTTTTTTTCGCTCTTTTCCATGCAATGCCACCACATGTCTCAAGGTAGAATTGTAAGGAGTTATCAGGGTAAAACGACGTGTGGTGTGAGGTGGCATTTTCTGTGTAAAATGAATATTTGAAAATTACAGTTGACTTGATTCATATACAAGAGTATAATAATAACAGAACCCGACACGCCTCTCAACGATGCGGACCACGTCGGGTCATTTAATTTATACGGAAGTGAAGAAATATGTGTAAAAAAGAATATCAGCTGCCTTTGGATATAGATGATCAGGTTGAGAATTTAAAAGATTTAGGAATTATCATATCAGATGAAAATGATGTTAGGGATTTTTTGAATGACGTAATGTAATAAAAATGTGCAATAATTAAAAAATAGATTTTTTGAGTTTATGGAGGTTAATCGTTATGGTAAATAGGTTTGAATATCTTGTACATACCCTTTCTCGTACAAAGAGAAAAAATTATGAAAACTATGTTGTAAATCGCATTTGGAATCTATTGAACGATACTGAGCTAAAGCCTGTCACCCAGCAGTATGTGAAAAGACCAGAGGGTGGTTATGCTTACATTGATTTATATTTTCCTCAGTTGAATATAGGAATAGAATGCGATGAATTACATCATCTTTCTCAGGCTGAAGCAGATGAATTAAGATTCCAGGATATAAACGGGGCTATATGCGGGTATAAGGAAATTCGTATCCCTATTTTTAATAATGATAAGCCCATTTTGGATAAAGATGGTAAGGAAACAGGTAAATATGAATACCTTTCACTTGAGGAAATCAATAAATCTATTGATGAAGCTGTTAAAAAAATCCAAGACAAAAAAGCCGAAATGAAAAATTTTAAGCCTTGGAGTGATGAGCCTGATGTCAACAAGGCTTTAGAAAGGGGAAAAATTACAGTAAAAGATGATTATATTTTTGATCAACTTGATGTACGGCATTTTTTCGGGAGAGAAAATACTTCTCAGCTAAGCTATTATAAAATAAAGGATAATGGAGATCATTTATGGATTCCAAATTTAGCGATAGAGAAAGATGGCAGGTACGCTGCCCCAAGGAAAGGTCTTGAATATTTGAATATTCTTTCTAAAGATGGAAAGACAATTTATGAATCTATTAAAGACGAAGAAGGCATCAAAATAGTAAAAAAAGGAGAACCTTTTAGGAGAATTGTATTCACCAAGTATAAAGATTCTGTATTAAATATTACATTTATGAAATTTGCTGGGGTTTTTCAACGGGACGCTGAAATAATATATCTCGATGTTGATGGAAGACCTGCACCTTTTTGTGTTCATCACTTTGTTGATGATGAGGTTTACCCAGATTAATTCAATGGCGAGATGTCAGGGAGACGGTTCTCTTGACAATAGGCTTATGCTGTTGGTAAGGGTATACAGAAAATGAAGTAGGAGAAGGTTTTAATGCCTTCTTCTCTTTTTTTCGATTTTTCATACAATGCCGCCACGTGATACAAGGTAGAATCGCAAGGAGTTATCAGGACAAACCGCCGTGTGGCGTGAGGCGGCGTTTTTGGGAAACTTGACTTTTTTCTGCTGATTGATGTACAATGTTTACATCACTTAGCGGCTTTATGCGTAGGGGTAATTGTTTCAAATTTAGTTGGTTGGTATACATGACTACTAAACTTTTACACTGAACCTACCGTCGGCAAATCGCCGTCAAGTAGTCATTGTTGGAATATAGGTCTTTACACATAATAGAAAAAGTAGAAGAAACAGCTACTTTTATTTACAGATAAATGTTACATATGAAAGCGTTGACTTTTTCAATAGGACTTTGTATAATATATGATTGAGGGCAGGCGTTCTGCTTGCTCGTGTAAGTCTGAATTTGTAAACAAGGCAAAAAATTGATGAAACTAAAAATGTTTTGATACTAAAAATCGATGAAAAATAATGAGCGCGATATGCGCTATTTGGGGGAATACAAACAATGAACATTAGCGTACAATGTTGCAGTATCGTATTGCTGCTATGGATTGTTTACATGTATAATCGCAGCCGACAGTTGCCGCTGAAATCAAACAAGGCTTTTCAAAACAGCCTGTATATGACGCTGGCCGGTATGCTGCTTGATGTGGCATCTAACTTAGGAATTGCATACAGTGATTTATTGCCGGCCGGTGTTCCGGAGTTCCTTTGCAAAACGCATGTGGTCTCTCTGCTGCTGGTTGCCATGATGGCCGTGGTCTATGTGTTTACCAGCGTGATGTATCATCTGCCTTCCTATAAGCGGACGATGTGTGGCATCGGCATCATTAGCGCAATTGAGATCGGTCTGATTTACCTCCTGCCCATCGGCGTTCACTATGACCAAGTAAATAATCTGCCCTGGATCGACGGACCCAGCACCATCGTGGCTTATGCCGGCGTGTGCATATTCATAATATTCAACCTGATCCAGATTCACCATTACAGGAAACATATTTATAACAGACAGCGCTCCAGTGTGGTCGTCTGGATGTTCATGTGGCTTGCGGCTGCTATGCTCCAGTATTTTAACGAAACGATCATGGTGGTAGGCTTTGCCACCGCGCTGAGTATTGTGCTGGTATTTATCCAGTTCGAGAACCCGGAGCTGTATCTGGATAGAACCACCGGACTGTTTAACGTCTTTGCCTATAAGCGCTATGTGGAGCAGCTCTACCGTGAGGGAAAAGAATTCTCTGTGGTGGGCATCAGCTTCGCTGAAACTCCATGGCAGGATAATCTTCAGCCGGACAACAGCGTCGAGGAATCCCAGCAGCTTTACAATGCCTTTTTGAAGATTCCGGGCGCCTATGTGTTTAAGATTCAGGACAATGAAATCATGCTGGTTTTCCCAAAGGTGGAGTCGGCAAAATACGCCTGGGGCATTGTGACCTCTCAGCGGCATATGCCGAATATTGACGCTCTGCCCAGCCGTCCCTCGATTTATTACGTACCTGACCCTCGCTGTGTCAATTCCCCAAGAGAGATACTGGAGCTTCTTCGGTATGTCAGCATGCGGAAGAGCAGCTTCAAGGATGATCTTTTCCACATAATCGACAGCGCCATGATGGAGCAGATTCTTGCTGAACGCGCCACGGCGCAGATGATCAGGGACGCTCTGGATGAGGATCGTGTGGTGGTCTATTATCAGCCTATCTACTCCGTGGAGCAAAAATGCTTTACAAGCGCTGAGGCCTTGGTGCGCATCATAGATCAGGATGGCAAGCTTGTACCTCCGGGTGCTTTCATACAGATAGCGGAGGACAATGGCCTGATCATTGAGCTCGGTAAGCGGGTGCTTGAGAAGACATGCCGGTTTTATCAGAGCAAGGGACTGGACAGCTATGGGATTGAGTACATAGAAGTGAATCTGTCCGTGGCGCAGTGTACGGATGCCAGGCTGTCGGAGGATTATATCGGCATCATAGAGAACTCCTGCATCGAGCCTTGCCGTATAAATCTGGAGATTACAGAATCGACCTCCGCGCAAAATAAGCAAACGCTGATTTCGCATATGGAGAAGATGATCAGCTGCGGCGTAAATTTCTCGCTGGATGATTTTGGCTCAGGAGCATCGAATCTCAACTATATCGTGGATATGCCGGTGGAGATCGTCAAGTTCGACAGAGAGATGATTCAAGCATATTTTTCCAGCGGCAAGGCAAAATATGTGATGAACGCGGCCATGCACATGATTCATGGGATGGGATTGAAGATTGTGGCGGAAGGCATTGAGACGGAAGAGCAGTATCGTAAGATGGAAGAGATTAAAATCAACTATATTCAAGGCTTTTACTTCTCCAAGCCGCTGCCGGAACAGGAGTTTTTGGCATTTCTGTGCCGGACAAATGTGGGGATGTCTGTCTGATTGTATAATCCCAATAACATATGGATAAAGTTTTTTCGTGGGATATAAGAGAGCGTGATTTTGTAGATTTTTATCACATGATGTAGAAAACTTTATTATATTTATGATAAGCCTATAAATAAACTACCTAAGGTTTTTGCCTCTAAAGAAACAGTCAAATACTTGTATGCTGTAGAATCGTAAGGAGTTATCGGAGTAAACCGCTGTGTGGGGTGAGGTGGCTTTATAAAATGCGCGCTTTCATTAACGATTAGTGAATAAACAGATTTATATTGTCTTTCCCGGGTTATGCTGGTATAATTTTCATAGAGGTGTATCGAATGACCGAAGTGAATTCGATAGCCATATTGTCAAAGGAAACTGTGAGGAAGAAGACCGTTAGCGGCGCAGAAGGATGAGATTATGGGCTTTAAAATAGAAAACAATGAAATATATTTTACACGTCAGAGTGAAATGGTGCGTCTGTCGGTATGCGGTAAAAACTGTATACGCTTTCAGGCGTCGCCAAACTGCAGCATAGAAGAGCAGAACTGGACGCTTATACCGCAGAAGGCTGATGCAAAGGCACGTATTGAGGATAATCGCGCTATTCTTGAAACAGGCGATATGCGCGCGGAAATTCACAATAACGGAAAAGTCGTTTATTATTACCGCGGCAGAAAAATAATTGAGGAAAAACCGGAGCTTACATTCGGTGCGCAGATAAGAAATTACAGAAATATAGCAGGCAATCTCTGGAAGGCGCGCGTTACCTTTTTGCCGAATGAAAACGAACGCTTTTACGGTCTCGGGCATGAGGCGACGGACTGCTTTGATTTAAAGGGTTCAGTAATAGATTTGCGGCATGTAAATACGAAATGCGCGATTCCGTTTGTGTATTCATCGCTTGGTTACGGATTCTTATGGAATATGCCGTCAACCGGACGATGTGAATTGGCAAATAACCGTACACGTTGGACAAGCGATTGCACGAAACAGATTGACTATGTTGTAATAGGCGGAACACCGCGCGAGGTTAGCTCTGCACTGGCGGATTTGACAGGTCACGCACCCGTTATGCCACACTGGGCGACAGGTTTCTGGCAGAGCCGGTTAAGGTACGAAACCCAGGACGAGGTATTAAGCGTTGCAAGGCGGTATAAGGAACTCGGTATACCGTTGTCGGTAATCGTAATTGACTATTTCCATTGGACGGAGCAGGGCGATTACAAATTTGACCCGAAATACTGGCCGAACCCGAAAGCGATGGCGGACGAGCTGCATGAAATGGGTATAAAGCTGATGGTGTCGATGTGGCCGACAATAAATGAAAAGAGTGAAAATTACCGTGAAATGCTCGATAATAATATGCTCATAAGAACGGTGAACGGAACAAACAAGCTCTTCGATTTCTACGGTCCGCAAGCCTTGATTGACCCGACAAATCAAGAAGCAAGAAAATTTATTTGGAATAAGCTAAAGACGAATTACATAGACAACGGCGTGGACGCGCTTTGGTTTGACGAGGCGGAGCCGGAAATCCACCCCGAGCATTTTGACAATCTCATCATGTCTGCGGGCAGGGGAGATGAGGTCGGACTTATATATCCTTACTACTATTCCAGGCTCGCGCATGACGGCATGAAGGAAAGTGGCAGAGACGATATAGTGACACTTGCGCGCTGCGCGTATACCGGCGCGCAGAAGTTCGGAACGCTTGTATGGTCCGGCGATATTCTGTCCACATTTGAAAGTCTTAAAGCGCAGGTGAAGTCCGGTCTTAACATGGCGATGTGCGGCATACCGTGGTGGACTACAGACATTGGCGGATTTTACGGCGGCGACACCACCTCAGAATATTTCCGTGAGCTGATAGTGCGGTGGTTCCAATACGGCGTGTTCTGCCCCGTAACAAGACTGCACGGCAGCCGCGAAGGTCACGACAGAACGCGCGATATAATTGAACCGACAGGCGGCGGAAACGAGCTGTGGAGCTTCGGCGGTGAGGTGTTCGAGATTTTAACGGGGCTTGTGGAGCTTCGTGAAAGATTGCGTCCGTACGTTGAAAAGCATATGAAAATCGCTTCGGAAAACGGCGCGCCTGTAATGCGCCCGATGTTCTTTGATTATCCTGACGATGAGGAATGTTATAAAACAGGCGAGCAGTATATGTTCGGCGATGACATTCTCTTTGCGCCGATTGTGAATCAGGGACAGACGGAAAAAGAAGTGTATCTTCCCGAAGGAGACTGGATTTTTGCGAGGGATAAAAGACCCTTTGAGGGTGGACGTAAATACAGCGTGAAAGCGGCGATTGATGAAATTATAGTATTTGTAAGGAAAGGCGCGCCGGTTCTGGAAATATTCGGGGATATCATGTGAGGTTGATATTTACGGCGCGTTATTACTTGGAGGTAAAAACATATTTATGTAAAAGAGGTAGATAATTATGAAATACTGTAATCCTGTAATACGAGGATTCAATCCTGACCCAAGCGTATGCCGCGTCGGAAATGACTATTATCTTGTAACAAGCACATTTGAATATTATCCCGGAATACCGATATACCACAGCACCGACCTCATAAACTGGGAGCATATATCAAACGCTGTAACGCGGCCCTCCCAGCTTCCTCTTGTGGAGGCAGAAGCGTCAGGCGGAATATGGGCGCCGACAATCCGCTTTAATGACGGTATGTTTTATATAACCGCTACTTTCAGCAGTAGGGGTAATTTTATTATTTCCGCATCTGACCCTCGCGGAGAGTGGTCGGATGCCATATGGACAGATATGGACGGAATTGACCCGTCAATAATTTTCGACAACGGAAAAATGTATTACTGTGCGAACGACTGCGGCAGCCGCAGTAAATTGTATAAAACGGAGGGCATATCGCTTGCCGAGATGAATCCTGAAACGGGTAAGGTTATCGGTGAGATAAAGCGCATATGGGATGGTACGGGCGAAGGCTGGCTTGAATCTCCGCATATTTATCATATAGACGATTGGTATTACATACTCGCCGCTGAGGGGGGTACGGGAATAAAGCACATTGAGGTTGCCGCGAGAAGTCATAGCATATGGGGACCGTATGAAGCGTGTCCGTATAATCCTATCCTCACTAACCGTAATGATATAACAAAACAGGCTGCGTGCGCAGGTCACGCTGATTTGGTCGAAACGCCTGACGGCGGCTGGTACATGACACATCTTGCAACAAGACCGTATGTATCGGGCGGCACTCCACTTGGTCGTGAAACCTTCCTCACTCCTGTAACATGGTGTAACGGATGGCCTGTTGCCGCGGAAAACAAAATGGCACGGATTGAAAATAATGCGGATATAAATGCGGAGCAAACCGGAAATGCCGGCTTTGAATGTGATTTCAAGACCGGGGAATGGGAACCTCAATGGTTGTTTGTAAGAGATAGAGATGAGAAATACATAAAACGTGAAAACGGTCTGCTTACTCTTTATCCCTCCTCTGCAAAGATAACAGATACGCGTGGTGTTCCGTCAATGGCGGCAGTACGTCAAGTAGATTTTGTATGCGAAATAGAAACAGAGCTTGATTTTATTCCGTGTGAAAACGGTGATGAGGCGGGCGCGGCTGTCTATCTGTCACCGAAAAATATTTATAGAATTGCAAAGAAACGGGATAATGGCGTAAATTATATAATTACTGAAAAACGCGCGGGTGATTTTATTCAGGAGATATACCGCGAGGAAGTAACAGATGGCAGAATAAGATTTAAAATAAATGCAGACAAAGAAAAATACAAATTCTTTTATTCGGTAAATGACGGAGAGTTCATATATGCCGGTGACGCGTCAGCGAAGTTTATGACAACTGACATTGCTGACCGCTGCTTTACGGGAACAGTAACAGGTGTGTATACTCAGTCTGAGAAAAGTACGTCGGCAAAAACTCTTGTTTACCGGTATACTGCCGGAATAGAGGGATAAGCCCCTAAATGTATAAGGAAGGCTACATGATATGATTGATAATAAGGGATTGAAAAAGCTGATTGTTCCTCTGTGTTTTCTTCACAAAAACTTATTTGATATGTGAATTGAAATCTTTGCCGTACAATCAGTTTTCATTGCGATAACGAAACACACACGTTTGTGAAGATAAACGATTTCCTGTATAAAGAACAATAATTATATATCAACAAATGCAGAGGGACTAATAATACACAGGGGACGGTTCTATTGTGTTAGTTTGGCAAGCCAATCAATTAACACAGGAGACCCGTCCCTTTGTGTTCCCTTTGTATTCCCGGAAGCTTGACACATATGATGGAATTGATATAATAGATATTAATAAATATAAAAAGCCTGTGAACAGAAAGGTTATGGTGATTATTATGCCGATAAAAACAGATACATTAACGAACAGTTTCCGTATTCTCACAAAGAACACGGAGTATCAGATAAAGGCTGATGAATACGGCGTTCTGAAGCGCGTGTGGTATGGAAGGCGTGTGGACTGTGACATGGAATACATGCTTGACTATCCAAACACAGGCTTTTCGGTAAACCCTTATGATGCGGCTCATAACAGGAATTATTCACTTAATACCCTGCCTCTCGAATATCCTTGTGACGGCGCTGGCGATTTCCGCGTACCGGCTTTAAGCGTTATCCGCCGTGACGGTTCGCGCGCTTTGGACTTGCGGTATACAGGGTTTAAAGTTTTGGACGGTAAGTATTCAATTCCCGGACTTCCGGCGGTGTATGCGGAAAAAGACGAAGCGCAGACCATAGAAATATATTTGGCGGACGGCGATATAACGGTAACGCTCAGATACGGAGTGTTGCCCAAATATGATATAATAACGCGCAGCGCGGTTATATCCAACAAAGGAAAGTCGGCTGTACGTCTTGAAAATGCGATGAGCATGTGCCTTGATATTCCTTACGGCGAGTGGGACTGGATACACTTCGAGGGCAGACACGCAATGGAAAGAATACCCGAGAGGGCGCCGCTTATTCACGGCGTTCAGGAAAGCTCAAGCAAAAGAGGCGCATCGAGCCATCAGCAGAATCCGTCTGTGATTTTATGTGATAAAACCTGCTCCGAAACAAGCGGTGAATGCTACGGCGCGGCGCTTATGTACAGCGGCAGCTTTAAAACACAGATTGAATATGATCAGGTAAATCAGGCAAGGCTTGTCATGGGTATAAATCCCGATTTATTCTCATGGGAACTGAAGCCGGGTGATGATTTCCATACACCCGAGGCTATAATGACCTACAGCGCGGAAGGTTTCAGTAAGCTGTCGCATAACTTCCACAGAGTTATAAGAAACAACGTATGCCGCGGCAGGTACAAGACAGCAAAGCGTCCTGTGCTGCTCAATAACTGGGAGGCTACGTATTTTAACTTTGACGACGAAAAGCTTTTAGAGATTGCTAAAAAGGCGGCGGAACTTGGCGCGGATATGTTCGTCATGGACGACGGCTGGTTCGGTAAGCGCGACTCTGACACGTCGGGTTTAGGCGACTGGATTGTGAATGAAAATAAATTAAAGGGCGGACTGAAACCGCTTGTGGATAAAGTCAGAAAAATGGGGCTGAAATTCGGAATATGGATTGAGCCGGAGATGGTTTCGGAGGACAGCGATTTATTCAGAGCGCACCCGGAATGGGTGATAAGAATACCCGGCAGAAATCCGGCGCTTTGCCGTTCTCAGCTTGTGCTTGATATGACAAGAAATGATGTGCGCGACTATCTGTATAACGCGATAAGCGCGATACTTAACAGCGCGGATATTTCATATATCAAATGGGATATGAACCGCAGCATATGTGATTGGTATTCCGATACGCTGACAAGCGTTAACATGGGCGAGATGCCGCACAGATATGTTTTAGGATTATACGAGCTGCTTGAAAAAATCACGTCCGATTTCCCTGATGTCCTTATCGAGGGCTGCAGCGGAGGCGGAGGACGATTTGACGCGGGGATTCTTTACTACTGTCCGCAGATATGGTGCAGCGATAATACGGACGCTTACGACAGAACGAAAATCCAATACGGCACATCGTTCATTTATCCTTTATCCGCGGTCGGCTCTCATGTGTCGGCGTCGCCCAATCATCAGACGGGCAGAGTATCTTCGATAGAGGCGCGCGCGGTGACGGCTATGGCGGGAAGCTTCGGTTATGAGCTTGATTTAAACAAGCTCACAGACGAAGAAAAGGAAGAAGTAAAAAATCAGATAACGCGGTTTAAGGGATATGACGATTTAATTCATAACGGCACGTATCACAGATTATCTGATCCGCTTAGAGACAAGTTCGCACTATGGCAGTATGTGGCAGAGGATAAATCGGAAATTCTCGTTCATGGAATGATATTCCGACAGGAGCCTAATATGCTCAGATACGCGGTGCGTTTGAGAGGGCTTAGCGAGGAAAGGTTATACAGGCTTGAAACGGACGGAAAGGTATACACCGGTAAAGCCCTGATGAACGGCGGTATTCTTCTTCCGCATACATGGGGCGATTACGCGCCTGTGGAGCTGCACTTTACGGAGGTGTAAATAATTTGTGAATTTGTCAAAAAAGACTTGACTTACAGCATAGTTTGGCTGCATAATGTAATATAGTAAACGGTTTGCGTTAAATAGAGCAGCCGGGAAATCAACTTTATCAGGAGGAATGTGATATGGCATGTTTTGTAGTGCCGGCTGCGGAGGCAGTCGTGACAACGGTTGCAAAAAAGAAAATCGATAAGAAAGGCTCAGATGCGGCGGGGAACAGAAATCCGTTTATTAAAAAGCTGGGCTGGCTTAATAATATGCTCTGGGGCGGCAGCGCGCTTCTCGCGTTTGAACACGTATGGCATGGCGAGATTGTGCCTTATTTTCCATTCCTGACAAACGCGGCATCGCCTCAGACAGCTATGATGATGCTTAAAGAAATGGCAGTGTCAGGCGTTATGATGGCGGCGGTTGTCACAGCGGTATGGGCAGGTATAGTGGCTGTTACCCATTCGATGGAAAAGAAATTGCTTCAGACAAAGACTGTATTGGGTTGAGCCTTATCAAGAACTTACAAAAAGTGAACCTGTTTCATCAGGTTCACTTTTGCAGCTTTTGGGATAGTACATGAACACAGGGAGACGGTTCTATCATGTCAAACGACACAACAGAATCGTCCCCCTGTGCTTTTTTGTATTATTTTTAATCATTAAAAATTGACGGGTCTTTACTATGCTTATAGAGTGACCAGTATTTTTTGCCGTCAATCTCTTTAAGCTTCAGAACAGCGTAAAAATGTTCCGGCACGGACATGAACCCGGCACTGTCATAAGAGACGTTAAAATACTCTCCGTCGTAATCGATATTTGTCACAGTGGTTTCATTAGTCCAGCCCACTCCGCCGATAAACATATAATAATATCCGTCGTGCAGGTATATGTTCTCATCGGAAGAAAGTCTGTTACTTTCCATTTTTATAATATCATCTTCAGTACAATTGAAGATGTTTTCCAAAATCCAAACCACCTCGTCACGGCTGATTCTGATATAGCTGTCAAACCGTCCCTGAGGGTCTGATTTGTTTCCCTGCCAATTCTCCTGAGGCGCGTCAAACGGGTACAATTTTAAATCCGCGCAGCGCGGCTCGCCTAATATGTTATCAAAAATACTTCTGTCTCCGGCAAGCGGATTACCGGAATCATATTCTACCGATTTCCATGCTTTATCCGCGCGGTACATATCCAGACATATGATAAAATCATTTAACGCGCTGATGTCCTGCGCGGTATACGGCGTATCTCCCGCAGCTTTTGCAGTTATTATAACCGTTCTTGTCTTATCATCCCAATCAACAGCGCAGTCCGCGCATTCTGAAATCGCGCGCACAGGAACAAGTATTCTGCCGTTACGGTTAACCGGCGGCGTGTCACACTCGTATGTACCGCCGCTATAAGTGATTATGTTATTATCTACAGTGACGGTTATTGTATTAGAGCCGTTTGACGCGACCGCGGTTTGCGTGTCTCCGTTCCAGTCAAGCGTGTATCCCAGAGCTTCAAAGATGGCGCGTATCGGAACCATGGTACGGTTATTTATCATAATCGGGGGCTGGTCGAAGTTCAGAGTTGAGCCGTTAAGCGTTACATATATGGGTTCTGAAACAGTACCCTGTGACGTATAATATTCGTTTAGCCAAAGTCCGTCAGAGGCGTATATTTTAAGATTAATCACATTGTCCGAAAATGTAAGCTCATAGCTTATAGGGCTGGTCTTTTTCGAAGTATCGCCAAACGCGGTAGTGCCTTTTGCTGTCGCGGTATAGGGAGATGTGAAGGTCGCAGGCTCCGCCGTGTAAACTGTCGCGTGGCCTGAATGCGGGGCTTCAAAATCAAAGAGAACATATTCATCTGTGATTTCATGGATTTTTAGTCCATATCCCATCCATGTCCTTCCTTCAGGTTCCATCTGAATGAAATATTCACCCTCAAACCCGGACAAATACGGATTAGTCTGAGCGTTTGCGATTACGGGTATAAATATCGCTGATATTATGACTACCAGCAATGAGCCGATAATTCTTTTTTTCATTTTTCTCCTCCTTCTCAGCCGCCCATCCAGAATACAGCCTCACAGATTTTCATGCCTTCCTGATATTTGGGGATAGGAATCCAGTCCTCTCTGCCGTCCAATGTACGGACATAAATATTTCCGTTCTCATCGTCATATAAAATGGTGAAATAATCGCCTTTCTTGAGGAATGCATAGCTCTTATCGCAGCGGACGTAAATTTCGTCTTTAGTATCCACGGTTTTGTTCTGTGAAGTCCAATGATTCAGCAGCAGACGCATATTTACTTCGTAATAATCCTGAACGTCCTGTACAAATTTGTTGCCTGATAACCGGTATGTTTTTTTCAATCCCCACATACCGCATGTTGCAGCACGGTACTGTTCGCCCAGGGACAGGCTGCCGTCATCATTCATGGTAATTCCGTCATAGCTCAGATTTTTCTTTCCGCCGCCGATTATCGGCTCTATCTGATATGCGGAGGTACCGTTATACTCAAACGCGGTTACATAAATTATCATATTTTCCCATTGTTCCGTGAACAGTATTTCAATATTATCATCATCAGGATTCATATCAGCAAAATAAATTTCATGCGTATCGAAGCCGCCGTTTGTTTTCATTACTGTACCGTTTATTGTGTATTCATGGTCGGAAAATCCTATGTTCTTCGATGTTATATGATATTCCCTGCCTTGGAATGTGGCGGTGGTATTAACAACTACATCATATTCATCGCTTGCAAAAACCTTCAGTAGTTCCGGCTTGTTTGCCACATGGATATAACCGCTGAAATTATCGGCAATATACTTATCTTTATCCTGTGACATAATATCATTTACGCTTTTTTCGTCGCCTATCACGATAAGACCGTTATAATAATCAACATTCTTTCCGATTGCCTCGGCAAACGCGCGCAGCGGTACCATTGTCCTGTTCTCAATCACCTGCGCCGGCACGTCAATATTCTTTTTTTCGCCGTTTACTGTTATATATGGCTTGTCAATATAAATTTTTACCTCGTTATTACCGACCGTTATCGCGGCAATTCCGTTTTTGCCGTCCCAGTCAAGCTTACCGTCAAACGCTTCGGTTATAAATCTGACGGGAACAAGTGTGCTGCCGTCTATGATTACGGGAACAACGCTGTGATTATCAGCGTCAATGTATCTGATTTCGCTATTTCTGTAAGCGGCGTAGCTGCCGACATATAATGTTAAAAGACTGCTTTTCTCATCATGAATCGGAGCCGCGGTCGGACTGACATCTGCAACAGTCTCTGAAGTTTTTATTATAACTGTTTTTGTTTCGCCGTTCCATGTGACCTCAGCGTCAAATGCCTCGGCAACAACTCTTACAGGCACATACGTTGTGTCGCCAAATATACCCGGGGACACATCAATTTCTATTGTCTTTCCGTTCACGTACATAATATTCCTGCCCATCTTAAGCTGAACGGTAAGCTTATCATTCTTTGCGATTACCTCCTGCGAGTCTTTGTACCATGTGACAGTCGCGCCGAGAGCCTCAAAGATTGCCCGCATAGGAACAAGAATACGTCCGTCCAGCATAATCGGGTTATTGTCAAAGCTCATTATATCTCCGTTTAATTCGACCTTTATCGGCTCGTCCTCAGGCAGGTCGTCCGCCGGCTCCTGCGCTTCGGGCGCGATATAGGGCGCGGTCCAGTCCCACAAATTTCCGCTGCTGTAATGAGTGTTCGAGAAATACGTTCCGATACCTATGTATTCATAGCCTTCGGGATATTGCGGTTCTTTATAGCTGTCGCTTTCCTGGCGGAGCAGCGCAGTGGATTTCAAAATCCCGCTGTTTTTATCAAATGTAAGCTCGGAAAATGTTCTGGACGGGTAATCAAGCGCGCCGTAGTTACAGGCGTCATTCGTGATGAATGAAACCTGACCTGTGCTGATATTACGCGCCGCAAACTGCCAGCGGTCAGCCGTGAAATCGCCAGCTTTCCGTTCCTTGTACGCGGGCAGCAACCCCAGATGATATTCCGTATCAATTGTGCCCTGCACTACAGCGCCGTTTTTTATATAATAGATTTCCTCATATTCGGGCGATGTGCTGTATTCACCTTCAAAACGTCTGCATTGAGTGTGATACAACTCCGGCACTCCGTCAAAGTCAATATCCTGTAATGTGAAGAACAGATTATCTGGATTTTCATAATCCGGATAAGCAAGCCTTCTCTGACCGACGTCATATTCACTCCTGATTTCTTCTATTTTGTCGGCATACAATGCTTCCCAATCATTCGCCGCATATGCCGGAATGCAGGGAACAATCACTGACGCGGCTATTAAAAGACAGGTAATTCGTTTTTTCATATTAACAGTCTCCTTTCAATTATTTATGCTGATTTTCAGATTAAACATCGTAGGTTTTGTGATATTTACAATAATACCACAATTTTATGATATTGTAAATACGCTGTGATTTATCTGTGAAATGAATCATTGACGAACGGAAGGAAGTAAGCTATAATAACCTTAGGGTGTTACCAAAGGCAGAGCCTTTGACACCCTTAAGAACATTGAATCATAACGCTGCGCACACGTTGCGTGCTTGCAGTTATGATATAATAACCTTAGGGTGTGTAGTATTCGCACAGCGAATACGCAAGTATACGAGTCAAGCAAACGCCAGGATAAGCAACTTCACGAAGTGAAGTTTGCGACACTATACGAGCGCGCCGGTGTGACGTCATGAAGCGAAGCGGAGTGACAAGGCAACGAAGTTGCCGCAACAAGGAGGCGCATAGGCGATGTATAGTCTGACCGAAGGTCAGCCAAAAGAATACAGAGTATCGAAGTATACTTATCACGCAGCAAAATATTTTCCAGTTTGCGACAATGCGGAGCATTGTGACGAAGTATACCGGCACGGAGTGCCGGAAAATAGGTAAGGAGTATTGCGGACACGCACACGCAGACAAATTAAAATTTGTCAGTTAGCGGTATTGGTTGCCGCTCATTGCCTATGCACATCCGCACACGCAGATAAATTTCAATTTTCGGGTAAGCTGACTGACGGTTGGAGGAAGTAATATGAAAAAATTCATATTCTTTATTTTGAGTATATCAATTATGCTGTTGATACAGGTGACGGTGTCTGCTGAGTACATTGTGAAGCTGAAGTCCGATATACGGCTTATGAACGCTGAAGAGGAGATAAAAGGCTTAACCTTAGCCGTGCCTGCGCTGGGACTGTACACGGCGGACAATATTACGGATATAGACCCGGCTCTTATTGAATTTGCGGAAGAAAACACAGAGGTTGTGTTATTCGATTCGTACGATTACAGCCATGCTTCAGAGCGTTGGGAGCATACCTTGACCGGCGTCAGGAGTATGTGGGATACCGGCGTATACGGCAGCGGTGTGCGCGTGGGTGTTATAGACTCGGGCTGTAACAGCCACGAGGCGCTATCCGGTAATCTGCAAACCGGCGCAAATTTTATAGATGAAAGCGGTGACACCATCGACAACATAGGACATGGCACATCCGTCTGCGGCGTGATTGCCGCGCGCTATGAATCCGGCAGCGCTATCGGCGCGGCGCATAAAACAGAGATTATACCTATAAAATTTATTGACGTTAATAAGAACGGAAAAACAATCGGCGGAACGATTATGAGCCTCGCAAAATCAATGATATCGGCGGTTGATGATTTTCAGTGTGATATTATAAACATGAGCTGCGGCTCGGCATCAGGCTCTGCGGCGCTTAAAGAGGCTGTGGACTATGCCGCTTCAAAAGGAGTTATAATGGTCGCAGCCGCGGGGAATGACGGAAATACACAGTACAACTATCCCGCCGCTTATGAAAACGTGATAGGAGTGGGTTCCGTAGGCGCGGAAAAGAAAAGGTCGTCATTTTCAAATGTAAACGACAGCGTGTTTGTTACGGCGCCGGGGGAAAAGGTGAATGTTCTTGCCGGTACCGATAAATACGGTCAGAACAGCGGCACATCATTTTCCGCGCCGTATGTGAGCGGAGTTATCGCGCTTATGCGTGAAATCAGACCGGAAATCACACTATCGGAGGTCAGGAATATTATCTCAGAAACCGCCGAGGATTTAGGCAGTAACGGCTATGACAATTATTTCGGGCACGGGCTTATCCGCGCTGACGCTATCGCGGATTATATGCTCGGCGAAAGTGATTATTTCACGTCCGGTATTGATTTATGCCCCGAAGATGATTTTTATGAGATACGGCTAAGAGTCCGCGACGGTGTGAAAACTCCGGTATGTCTTTTTGCCGGATATGAGGAAGGGAAGCTTGGACAGATAAGCGCAGATAAACAGTATATAGATGATAATATTTTTATGGTGCGCATGAAAAAAACAGACGGGGAAGAGGTTAAAGGTATCATATGGGAGTCCTTTGATACCATGAAGCCGATTGAATTCTGATTTCTGCCGTGACATCTATTTAACGCTTCATGACAGGGGGGCAGTTCTCCTGTCACAGGCATATGACAGAGAGAACCGTCCCCGCTGTCACAGTGTTTTACTTACACTATAAATCTTAAGAACAGGAGAAAAGTTATGCAAAAAAGAATTTTCGTACTACTGTTGACGACTATAATGATTACTATGATGTCTTCAATACAGGTCAATGCCGCTTATGTGGGGGAAAATGAAATATCCTCACTGGGCGCCTGCGTTATGGATTACGAAACGGGCGAGATACTTTATGAATACAATGGTAACACCCCGCGCGTACCAGCGAGTATGACGAAAATAATGAATATATACTGTGTGTATGAGGCGCTCAAAAACGGAGAGATAAGTCTTGACACTGTTGTGCCGATTAGTCAGAGTGTGTATGACAAATCGCGCGATCCGCTGTATCAGAGCGTTTTGCCGCTCTACTATGACGAAACGTACACTGTGGATGAAATGATAGACGCTGCGGTTGTGTATTCCGCTTCGGGTGCGGCGGTCGCGCTCGGAGAGCTTGTCGGAGGGGGCAGCGAGGCGGCATTTGTGGAGCGTATGAATAAAATGGTCGCCCGAATGGGTATTGACGCGTATTACTACGACAGCTGCGGTATTGCCGATAATGAGATTTCGCCGATAGGTATGGCTACTCTTGCGCGAAACATAATCAAAGACTATCCCGACATACTTAAAAGAAGCGCAAAAGACTCAATCAATTTTCACGGCAATACATACAAAACGACAAATCATTTGCTTGACACTTACTATTATCCGGGCGCTGACGGACTCAAAACCGGAACGACAACAGCGGCGGGGTATTGCTTCTGCGGTACAGCTGTACGCAACGGACGCAGAATAATTTCAGTTACAATGAGGTCCTCTTCCACAGGACAGAGGTTTATTGATACCGCCGCGCTTCTCGACTACGGCTTTTCGGTGGTGAATGACAGAGAAAGAAATATTTATTACACCGATATGCGCACTTTTGTAAACGGCAAAGAGGTTCCGACGTTCGCTTATAACGGTACCGATTTTCATGCCGTGGTTATCGCAGAGGATTTAGTCAACTACGGATTTGACGTGACATATGACGAGAAAAACAGAAGCCTGAATATCAGATACAACAAGGACAAGCAGATAAATCCCATGTCTATTGGCAAATACAGAGGAAAAAATAATCAGAAACTACGCTCAATAGTGGACAGTGATATCAAGGTTGTGATTGATGACGGAATAACCCGTCACACACTATCGGATATATATGATGTAGACGGATATGTGTGCATATCGGTTGACGAATTTCAGCCCATATACGATTTCTCATGGAATCAGACTGAAAATGCGGCGCATATAAATGTGAAGGATAAAACACCGGTTACTACTCGCGCGCCGGAATCCGACAAAGAACAGATGAGCAAAGCGGAGCTTGAAGCCGCTCTGACCTCCAAAAGCGCGTACATAATGGACTATGAAACCGGAGATGAAATATACGCTCTTGATGCCGACACGCAGAAGCCTGTCGCTTCAATTGCGAAAATGATGTCGGTATACGTCCTGCTTGACGCGGTGAAGAGGGGTGAAATAAGTCTTGACACAAAAGTACCTATAAGCAAAAATGTGTATAAATTGTCGAGAGACGAAAATTACAAGATGATGGTAAATCTTGAGTATGACGAGGAATACACGCTTGATGAAATGATTGATATGATTGTTATCGACTCGGCGGCGGCATGCGTGACAGCCGCGGCGGAATTGTTATGCGGCAATGAGTGCGATTTTGCAAAGCGCATGAATGCAAAGGCGAAGGAAATCGGTATAGACTCCGTATTCCACAACGGCACGGGAGTATGTCAGAACCCTGACACGGACGATGAGGAAAATCTTATGTCGGCAAAAGAAGTCGCTATAATGACGCGGCGCATGATACAGGATTATCCCGAGGTGCTGGAGAGAACAAAATGCGCGTCGGTGGAATTTCACGGGAACACGTACTACAACCTGAACAAGCTGTTCACCGACTACTATTACGAGGGCGCGGACGGGTTCAAAAACGGAATGACTGACGCGTCCGGCTACTGCATGTGCGGTACAGCGGAAATAGACGGTAAGCGCGTTATAACGGTCACGCTGCCGTCAAACTCCAACGAGGCGCGGTTTACCGACACGATAGCTATGTTTGACTATGGATTCTCTAAGCTCGGCATCGACACATCAGGCGCGGCGGCAGGTAAGAATGAGCCGGTATTTAATGATTCGGATGAAATAAAAATCAACATTGACGGGAATTATGAGATGGTTTTCCCTGACCAGCAGCCGGTGATATTAAACGGCAGGGCTATGGTTCCTATAAGGGCGCTTATGGAGACGCTCGAAAAAAAGGTCGAGTGGAACGCTGAGAAAATGCAGACAGTTATAAGCGATGATACAACAAAGGTTTATCTCACAACAGGCAGCAATGTGATGATTAAGGAGGTTAAAAATCCTCTTAGCGGTAAAGTTACAACTGAGGAAATCACGCTCGATGCTGCTCCCGTGGAGATAGTGAACAGAACGTGTCTGCCGGTAAGAGCGGTCGTTGAGGCGTTCGGCGCGGCGGTAATATGGGAGCAGGAGACAAGCACGATACTCATTATTGCAGGCGTGTGCTGATTGGTGATAAAATAAATGATGGTGAACACATATGTCAGAAATTCGTACAACTGAAGAATTATTGGAAAAAACGTCTATCCGCCGGCTCGTTCTGCGCTTAGGCGTGCCGGCGATGTTCGCTCAGTTTTTTAATATCCTTTATAATGTCGTAGACCGCGTTTTTGTCGGTAACATACCGGACGCGGGAGCGGTTTCTCTCGCGAGTATAGGGGTATGCGCGCCCGCGCTGACGGCTGTTTCTGCCTTTGCTTTTATGGTCGGAATAGGCGGCGCTTCATATATGAGCATCAGCTTAGGTGAGAAAAACAGAAAACGGGCAAAGGAAACCATAGGAAACGCGTTTCTTATGCTCATTATCATATCCGTATTTTTAACGGCGGTTTTACTTTTAAACCGTGAAAAAATACTATACATGCTCGGATGCAGCGAGAATATGTACCCGTATGCCGAAGCGTATTTTACTGTCTACACCTTGGGAACTGTTGCGGCTCTTATCGGCGGCGGATTAAATCAGTTTATCTTAGCCCAAGGGTATGCGAAACAGGGCATGATTTCCGTTATAATCGGCGCTATGACAAACGTGATACTTGACCCGATACTGATTTTTAAATTCAATATGGGTATTAAAGGCGCGGCATGGGGTACCGTGATTTCTCAATGCCTTATGGCGCTCTATGTATTATGGTTCTTATGCGGCAGGAAAGTTCCGATACGTCTGCATTTTTGCAGGGTGGATATAAAAATAGTGATAAAAATTCTGTCAATAGGATTTATGTCGTTTATGATTACCATACTCGATAATTTTATCATAATCTTACTGAACACCGCGCTCAGGAAATACGGCTCTGAAACCAATGGAGACGCGCTTATTACCTGCGCCGCGGTTGTTCAGAGCTTTATGACTATTGTGTTCTGTCCCGCTCAGGGAATTACCACCGGCTGCGCGACTGTTTTCAGCTTCCATTACGGCGCGAAAAATTATCCGAAAATACGTCAGACATTTTTATATGTGTTTATATTATGCGGAGTATATATAGGGGCGATGGGGATTGCGGTACAGTTATTTTCCGAAAGGTTTGCCGGATTTTTCCTGCAGGATAGTGAGCTTATCAGTATGGCGGCTTCATGTCTTAGAATGTACACGCTGGCTCTGTTGGGCGTCGCGGTGCAGTATGCTCTCGTGGACGGGCTGACCGCGATGGGAAAAGTGAAATACGCTCTTCCGCTTTCGTTATTCAGAAAAATTGTCTATATGGCATGCATTTTCGTTTTGCCGTTGTTTTTGGATATAAAGCATATTTTCTATGCCGGAACTATATCAGACGCAATTGGCGCTTCGTTCAGCATTCTGGTATTTTTGCTTGTTATTAATTCAAGACTTAGGCGCGAGATGGAATGAGAATTGTCGTAATTGAATCATCCGCCACGCTACGCGTGGTTCCCCTCCCTCCAAACATTCTTTGGATTGCTGCAGGGAGGCTTACACCCGCCATCAGTATACCGCCAAACTGCACTAAATTTCATGTGGGATTTTGTGCAGTTTTTTGATTTGCAAAATACCGTTATCCCTTGCGGAATTCGGGATTTTGTTATAAAATATAAATAGGTATATTATCGCCGCAAGTCGGCAGAAGGAGAGATAACGTGAAAAATAAACGGCGCATCTCACCATTTTTCGGAACTTGAAGTATAAGAACCCGACCCGCTAACGCAATTATAAATTGCGAGCGGGTACCCCGGAACCTTGTTGTTCCACAATAGGCATACGTCAGCGTTCCTCAAAACGGCAATCTGCTTGTTTCTTTTCCACGTTATAATTTATTATTGCCGCAAGTCGGCAGAAGGAGAGAGGATATGAAAAGTAAAAGAATTATTTCGGCAGCGCTGAGTGCTGCGGTAGCAGTTTCCGCGTTTGCGGGATTTAGCGCGACAGCTTCGGCGGCTGAAGCGAAAACGCCGCAGTATCAGGAATATCCGCGGCAGATGGAAAAACTTAACCGCGGTCTTATAGCGGTTAAGACAGAAAAGGACACTCGTGAGCAGACGGTGAACGGTGTTGTTCTGTCATGGCGTTTGTTGGGTGACGAGAGTCTCAGCAATCAGGCGTTTAAAATCTACAGGGACGGAGAGCTAATACACACCACAGGTCCTCATGACGCTACATACTATGTGGATACGGCAGGAGGATCGTCGAATAAATACAAGGTATTAAGAGCCGACGCGACGGCGGAGGAGATTGCGGCTGAGCCGGAGGTTACTCCGACTGAAACATTCTCTTATGCAAAGCCGAGTGAGGTGGGCAACGGAAACAGCCTCAGACATTCATTTACATATGTTGATATCCCTATATCCATGCCGACAGATATTGCGCATGCGAATACAACGGCTCTGTCAGATTATAAAAGAGACGGTGACGCGGGCGGTTCGAATGATGCAAGCTTAGGCGACCTTGACGGTGACGGCGATTACGAAATCGTATTGAAGTGGGATCCAAAGGATTCCAGAGACTCAAACGGTACTACGGTAACAGGTCACTGTGTTATAGACGCTTATGAAATAGATCCAAACAATACAGGCTACAAGTGGCGTATTGACTTAGGCAACAATATAACCGCAGGAGCTCACTATACGCAGTTTATGGTATATGACTTTGACGGCGACGGAAAATCAGAGGTCGCAATGGTAACGGCGCGCGGCTCCTATTCGATTGACGTAAACGGAGAAAAGCACTATGTAACAGAAGTCGGAGATACCGATGAAATCAGAAAAGCGGATAACAACAAAACAGAACTTACAAAAGGTAAAAACATGGGCCCTGAATACTACACAATATTCAGCGGCGAAACAGGCAGACCGCTGATAACTACGGACGCTATTCCTTTGGGCGCGACTAACGGTTCTGACTGGGGAGATGGACAGCTGAACCGTTCAGCAAGATATCTCGCGGCTGTGGCGTATCTTGACGGCGTACACCCAAGCTATATCGCAATCCGCGGTATGTATAACAGGTCTGTAATCCGCGCGTACAACTGGGACGGTAAGGACCTGACGCTTGTCTGGGAGCATGACAGCGGTAAAACGAAGGACCCGACAAAGATGTACGGACAGGGTAACCACAACCTTTCAATCGCTGATATTGATAATGACGGCAGAGACGAGATAGTATACGGCTCCGCTTGTCTTGATGATGACGGAGTGACTGTTTTGGGTAACACGCTGCTCGGTCACGGCGACGCTATGCATACAAGTGATTTCAATAATGACGGTAAGCAGGAGGTATTCTCCGTTAAGGAGGATGAAGAGGGCTGGAAACGCGGCACTGACTTCCGAAATGCGCTGACAGGCGAGCCTATCTGGAGTAAGTCTGTAACAGGCGATAACGGCAGAGGCGTAATGGGTAATATAGATGACGCGTATGCGGCAGAGCACCCTGAAGCGCTTGCGCTCGGATGGGCTAATAAACATAATGAGGCATTCGATTTTAACGGTAACGCGGTAGGTCCAAAGCCGTCAGGCGCAGGCAAGGGCGATTTCTGTAACTTCCTCGTATACTGGGACGGTGATTTGGCAAGCGAGCTTCTTGATGCGAATATTATACAGAAATATGACGCGGCAAACGGCTGGACAAAGAGATTTTACGGTCCGAGTGACGGTTATACATTGAGCGGTAATACAAATAACGGTACAAAACGTAATTATTCAATCGTTGCAGACCTTTGGGGTGACTGGCGTGAAGAGATTATCATGCCGATTACAGACGCAAACGGTAAGGATACACATCTGAGAATATTTACTTCAATAGTACCGACAGACTATCGCTTAACAACTCTGATGCATGACTGTCAGTACAGAGAGGCAATCGCATGGCAGAACGTAAGTTACAATCAGCCGCCGCACACAAGCTACTACATAGGCTCGGCTGCGCTTGCGACTGACGAAAGCGGAAAAACACTCAATTACCTCGCTCCGGCAGTGCCGTTCACAAAGGTAACATATGACAAGCCAAGTGAAGTGGCTGTAACAGGTCTCGAGCTTTCAACTGATAAAACAAAGGTTGAAAAGGGTAAAACAGTTTATGTCAGAGCAGAAGTAAAGCCGTTGATTGCTTCGACAAAATCAGTTACATGGACATCGTCAGACGAGAAAATTGCGACTGTTTCAAACGGTATAATCACAGGTAAGTCTGAGGGTAAGGCTACAATTACCGCGACTACCGTTGACGGCGGATTTACCGCTTCATGCGAAGTTACTGTTTATGCTAATCACGTGACAAGTGTAAGTGTCAGCCCCGAAAAGTTAGAGCTTGGTACGGGTATGACAAAGCAGGTAAAGGCAAGCGTTGAGCCAAGTAATGCTACAGACCCGAGTGTTACATGGACTTCGGGTGATGAGAGTGTTGTAACAGTTGATGATAAGGGTAACGTTACAGCTGTTGCAAACGGCGCGACATATGTTATGGCTAAAACAAATGATGGCAGAAAGAAAGCGTATTGCTACGTTGTTGTTTATGGGCTTGCCGAAGAGGACGCGACCGGCGACGCGCTGTTTGTGTCAAGCAACACTGACTCGGAAACTAAAGTTACTGCAAGCAAGGACAGTGAAAACAGAGACAGCGTAGTCGTTAAGCAGACTAAGGCAACTGAACCGGTTGAGTTCCATAAGGATTTTGAGTCGGCTCCTGAAGTGCAGACTCTTGCTGAAGGTCCGAGCCGCGCAGTGCTCAAGTTCCACTTCACAACAGGCGGTGCTAAAGCTGATCTTGGCGATTATATCTGGAAAAAGGGACACGGATATACCTCTGAACTGAAGTTCTTGGATATGGATGGAAATAATATTTTAAATATTCTTGAAGAACACACAACATCTGGAGTGGCAACCAAGTATATCGCGGGAAGCGGCGACAAGCAGAATGCAAGCACATGGACTAAGATTGTGGATCAGAAGAACGGAAATACGGCATTTAACAGAAGCCAGATAAGATGGGATGTCAAGGCGGAATTCGATTACGGTAATGATACGGCTACAGTAACTTTGGCGGGCTGCGATAGCTCATGGGTAACTGACGAAACATGGCAGTATACAGTCGCGCTGAACGGAGCAAGATTTAAAACATTACAGTATGATACAAAGGATATTACTGACTGGGTTTCACAGGATCCGAAGCTGGAGGCTCTGACCTATACGCGCGTTTCTGTAACAGGTCCTGTTCCGACATTTATTCCGGAAATCACACCGGGTCCGGACGATATATCTGATAATCTGAAAATCAAGAGTATTGACGGAAAGACTGTAAACGTAGAATACGGCGTGGCAGCAGAGCATGAAAATGCTATGTTAATCGGCGCGTTATATAACGAGGGCGCTCTTGTGGAAGTAAAATCAAAGAAGCTTGAAGAACCGTCCGGTACAGAGGCTGACGACAGCATAGAGTTCACAAACGACGTCGAAAACTATGACCTTAAGGTATTCCTTTGGGATTCACTTGAAGGTATGGTTCCTCTATATGCCGCAGCGTCAGCTAAGGCTAAGGTAGTTCCGACTCAGGAGCCGATAGAATCGACTGAGCCGACTGAGCCGACTGAATCGACTGAACCAACAGAATCAACAGAGCCAAAGGAAACAACAGAGCCGACCCCGACAGTTGAACCGACTCCGACACCGATTCCGACACCAACGCCAACACCGACTCCGACGCCGACTCCGGTTCCGACACTTGACCCGGATGTGACATATGAAACTGTATTCGAGTCAACGGAGAATTTCCTCATGGAGGATGACGCGGAGAACAATAAATGGATAAGATCAGCTGACAGCGACAGCGATGCATACCTGGAGGAAACATCTGCAGACATAGGCGGAAACGCAACAGCTAAAATGCATCTTGCAAACAAGGCTGTTCAGTATGTGCTTGATGATGAGGATGTTATATCAGAGGGTCAATTTAAGCTGACATATGATATGTATATCGATAAAGAAATAAATTCGTCAAAATACGGCAGACATTTCAGAACATATCTTGATAATGCGGCGCATCCGTTTGACGCTGCGACAGGTATAGCGAGTGCTTACGGTACTGATGGCGCATTCTTCCATATGATGGATTTAGAGAACATAACATATACTACGGCTACAGCAGACTTACTTGGGGCAACTCAGGATAATGCGGATTCTCTTGTTGAGCCGGCAGCTAAAAAGCTTTCTGATACAACTCTTGCCAGCGCTAAGTGGTATCGCGTGGTAATCGAGGGCGATCTCGACAAGAATGTTGTGTATGTAAGCTTCTACGCTCACGGTGATTCATACAATGCAGAGCTTGACATTAAAGATGCAGAGCCTGTTATCTATACAAACGGTTACTTCACTGAGGGACGCGATAAGAAAATTAAACAGATTAAGTTTATGCGCACGCAAGGCGGAGATATTTACTACGACAATATCAGGCTTGAAAAGGCTACGACAGCTCCGGCGGGAGGAACTGACACTGATACAGACTCCGGTGAGGATAGCAATACAGGTACAGAAACAGAATAATCAGACAGAAATATAAATAAGAGCCGTATCAAAACCAACCGGTTTTGATACGGCTCTTTTATAATCGGCAAGTTTATGAGAGTGCGGAAAATTGAAATTTGTTGGTGTTTAAAAGAATTCGCTTGCAAATAAAGGCTGAATGTGGTATACTTTTTATTAGAATATTATGGGGGTGTAGCTCAGATGGGAGAGCGGTTGCTTCGCATGTAACAGGCCAGGGGTTCGAATCCCCTCATCTCCACCAAAGCCGCTTTCGCGACGAAGTCGCAGTCAGCGGCGACACCATACGAGCGCGCCGGTGTGACGTCATGAAGCGAAGCGGAGTGACAAGGCAACGAAGTTGCCGCAACAAGGAGGCGCATAGGCGATGTATGGTCAGCCCGGAGGGCTGGAAAAGCATGCGGCAATGCGAAGCATTGTGACGAAGTATACCGGCACGGAGTGCCGAAATTTTATAATATAAAATGTTAGAAGTCCTTGCTATTCGCAAAGGATTCTTTTTTATGCCGCATGCTACTCCTTTACCGCAAAAAGGCACACTCACATCGGCTAACGGCTTGCAAGCGCGCCGTCTTAACGCCGATTTGCTCGCTATCACCTTTTTGCGGGATAAGCGGCTGACATATTTCACGTTATTCCATGGATGACGTGATTTTTATTGACTTAGTTATTTTTATGTGATAGTATATTGATAGAAAGGACGGTGATTTGAATGTGTAGTAAAGATTTGCTTAATGAGCTATTACAAGAATTAACAGTGTATGCAAAAGATATATTTGGTGAAAAACTGAAAAAGGTTATTTTATATGGTTCATTTGCGCGCGGAGATTATGATGATGAATCCGATATAGATGTAATGCTTATGGTAGATTTATCTCCTGAGGAATTGAATTTATACAGAAAACAGATTAATTATTTCTGTTCTGATTTGAATGTTGCAAATTGCGTATTCATATCACCCATATTACAAAGCGTACCATTGTTTGATGAATGGAAGGATACACTTCCGTTCTATCAGAATATTGTCCGGGAAGGTGTCAGTGTTTATGGATGAGCATAGAATAATTTTAGCCCGGTACAGATTAGAAAAAGCGTTGAATTGTATTGAGGTTTCCAAGCTAAATCTTGATAACGATTTTCTGTCTGATAGCGTCAACCGTTCATATTATGCAATATTTTATGCGGCGCGCGCAATTATGGCATTAGATGGTATTGACAGAAAGAAACATTCCGGAGTTATATCATACTTTCAGGAGAGTTATATAAAAACCGGAATTTTTACCAAAGAACTTTCAAATATTATTCAGGATGCATTTAACATACGCCAAATAACAGACTATCAGGATTTTTTCGTTATGGGATACGATGATGCTGTGGAGCAGTTAAAATGTGCGGAAAAATTTTGTAGTGAAATTAAAATATATATTGAAAAATTTATAGGAATGTAGATATCCTTTTTGCATTCATTATGAATGTAAGTCTGCTTAGCATGACGTTTGCACATATACAATCGTCTATAATGTCCAACCTGTCCAACTGATTTTTATAGATAGATACCCATACAGTAATATTTTTTCATACCTTGAAAATTTATTTTTCTATTGCAACTGTTAAATTTGTTTGTTATAATGTTGATAATAAAACTATCAGGAAAGGATTATGTTATATGATGTATCCGTTTATGACATTGCCGGATAATACTGAAATTACTCATTCCGAAATCCGGTGCACAGACCAGAATCGTGAAACAGTGCGTGTTTACATCGAAACCCCTGTATATAACGGCTTTAAATCTGCCGAATGCTATTTGCCTGATTATACATGGACATTCAATGGATATGACGAAGAAGAAATTAGATATTTAAAAGATTTGATTCAGTCTGTATCTCATGTGATAATCGGGCTTGCCCGGGACGGAGGTTTTCCCAATGCCGCAAATTTTTAATATATTCGGTTATATTGTTTATTTTTGGTCAAATGAGAACAATCCGCTGGAGCCTGTTCATGTTCATGTATCGAAAGGAATACCGTCGGCGCACGCCACAAAAATATGGATAACGCAAACCGGTCACTGCCTGCTGTGCAATAATAACTCTAAAATACCAAATAAGATACTAAAGTATATTATGGAGATTATTGAGGCACGTCATGCTGAAATAATAAATAAATGGTACGATAATTTCGGAGAAATCAAGTACTACTGCTGATATCAATTCACCGGTGGTCAAACCGCAATTTGGGATAGAAAGCGGACATGAAACCTGACAAGTTTAAAGGGCTGAAATGGCTAAGATAATACGAAAAAACTTACCCAACGGAGTACTATTGTACACCGTTGGGTAAGTTTTTTATTGCTTAAAACTCGACCTTACATTCCATAATCTTACCGACAACTTCAACTTTATCCTTCTTCAAGTCATATATCTGCGTCTGATGCTCAGCGTTATACGACTGCGGCATGAGCATTACAATATTTTTCTCTTGCTTGAACCGCTTTACGGTCGCATTCTCATTATTCACTCTCACCACCGCTATTTCACCGTTCTCTACCGTCGGCTGTCTGCGCACAATCAGAAGACTTCCGTCCGGTATATTCGCGGCGGTCATACTGTCGCCGGATACTCTCAGGGCAAAATATTCCGCGCCGCCGTTTAAATCGGTATACGTGTATCCTTCTATATGCTCATCAGCGTATAAAGGCAGCCCGGCAGCAATATATCCGAGAATCGGTATCGTATGCATTTTCGGATTATACGGAACGGCGTTCTCGGGAAGATTTTCCTGATTTAAAGAATCAAGAACTGTCCCATTACCTTGCAGGACAACAGAACTGTCCCCTTGTTCCGCATATCCCATCAGATAACCCGGAGTGGTATCAAGCGCGTCCGCAAACGATTTAATCTTCGACTGTGTTATATCATTTATTCCCATTTCAATCTTATTAATAGTTGACCGTGATTTATATCCCAGCTTATGTGCAAGCTCCTCTTGCGACATTCCGAGTTCCTCGCGGCGTTTCTTTATTCTCTTATACAACTCCATGTTAATCCTCCATTCCACTGCCATACGGCGGCACAAAGCATAACAAATATAAATATTTCTTTATACTAATATATCATGATGTAGATAAATAATCAACAAAGAGACAGAACGGAGGAAAGCATGACAAACACATTGGAACTGGAAGCGTCAATAAAACGTGCGGGAATTTCAAAGCGCGAGCTCGCTAAAAGATTAAAAATATCGGAAATGGCTTTATACAACAAAATTCACAACATTGCTGAATTTAAAGCAAGCGAAATTGAAGAGAGCAGAAAAGCATTAAATTTAAGCTGCTCTCAGAGAGATATAATTTTTTTGGTTTATAGGTAGATTAATAATCTACAAAGTAAATTGAAATTTGTTGGTGAAATAAATTATAGTTTGACGGTATGTTGATGGCGTGCGTTAGCCTCCCTGCAACGCGCCTTTGGCGCTTTGGAGGGAGGTGGCATTTTAGAGCGACAGCGAAAAAAT
>JAFLUB010000034.1 GCA_022509025.1 Oscillospiraceae bacterium
TATCCATGATTGTAGGATATTTATATCGTCTTACATATTTACGTGATGGTTTGCCTATTGTTATACTTGGTGCCGGATTTAAATCAGGGTCTTTGAAACCAACCTCAACAGTAGCCTTTTCATTGTCTATATCTAATACTTTTAGATATGCGCCTGTATAGACATCATTGTAGAAATTACTGGATGGATTTGTGTCTGACGAAAATATATCGCCGGTTACATATAAGTCTTTACTTGTTTCAAATGGTTTTTCTCCGCTTTTATATACCGGTTGAATAAAATTGCCTGGCTTGTTATAATTACCATATTGGTTGGTAGAAGTGTCAAGATGCCACAATAGTATGCCTTTATCATCATTAGAGTCGCCGCCTATTCCTTCAGATCGTCCCCCTGCTCCTCCCACACGATACTCCACAGCATAACATTCATCAAATGGGAACTTTGCTTTGTTTGGAATAAGAAAAATAGCTTTAGTTGTTTCTGCATTAAAATTATTATTTTTTTCAACTGCATAAAGCTCCATTTTTTCTAATATGTTTTCATCTAATATATCATCATATGTTAGAACAGTGACAGTTCCATCTTCTTCGCTTATCCATTCTAATAAATATTTATAATAAACATTAAAATATGCTCCATATTGGCTCATTATCTCATTTAAATTTTTATCTAAAGCGCACTCATATCCATATGCAGAATAATTATCAGGCAATCCAAGCAAATGACCTATTTCATGCACTTCACTAGAGCTGACTACACTGGTACTGGTTCTTGTATAAGTAGTCACTTGTGCCCGACTTGCTATTTTCATCCCATCAGGCAAATCTATCTTATGTAAAGTAGCATAGCTTCCCCATGCCTCACCACTTACACCGGGGTTATTAGCAATCTCCACAAAAAATATATCAATATATCCATCACTATCACCATCGTATTGAGAAAAATCAATATCCGTATATGATGTGATTGCTTCCTCAATCAGATTATTCCATGAGGTGTTATCCGAATAGTAATCTTTATTTTCAGGAGCACTGTAAACAGGAAGAACATTTCCGCTCATATTTAATTTGCCATATGATAACCTATTATAGGCTTCCACTACTGAAAGATTAGTTATAACATTTGCGTCATCTTTTTCAAAGAAAGTTGGCTCTATGCTTTCTAACTGAGATTGAGAAAATTTTGTATCAGAAAATTCTATTGGCAGAACAAGTATACGTACATCACCTGTTGACGGAGTCAGATATGTTACGCTATTAATCAAGGAAAACGGAGATATATTAAATTCGCTATTCCAATAATTAGGACCATCATTTAACTTATCATTCCTCTTTTGAATTAATTCATTATGGAGTTCTTCAATAACTTTAGTATTTGAGTCACAACAGGATACTGTATCATTATTCGCATAAACATTTACACTTATTATGAAAACACTAATTACAAGAAGGATAAGTCCAACGAGTTTTTTTTGCTGCATAAAAATCACATTCCTTAAAGCACTATAAGCACAGGGGCTATGCCCCTGCGCTTTAGTGGTTAATTAATTTTATTCAATTATTTCGAAGAACGAAATTTCTTCTGTTGTGATAGTTCCGTCTTCTGCCTGATATTCTGCAAGATATCTATATTCTATCAAATTATCAGATAGCTTATTGACGTAGTTATCATTTCCAAATCCTGATTCTCCGAAATAAATTTGTGGCATAGGTATGCCATTCGATTACGATAATTATATCATATAAATATCAATTTTTTCCATAGTAAAATTAACCATTTATTCTGAGCTGAATTGGTTATAAACAACAATACTCTATTGTCTATTTATTCTGAATATTGGCAATAAAAGCTTGTAAAGCGTAAAAAATTTGAGCAATTTATCGGTCTGAAATCAGTAATTTAGGATGTCACTATTGAAAAAGAAAAGCCAATGTGGTATACTTATATCATATAAACGCCTTAAACCATTGAAAACAAAGGAGATGTAGTTACAAATGAAATTAGGAATAGTAGGTCTGCCGAATGTCGGCAAATCAACATTATTTAATGCTATTACTCAGGCGGGCGCGGAGTCCGCGAACTACCCGTTCTGTACGATTGAGCCGAACGTCGGCATAGTGGATGTTCCTGACGAGAGACTTGATAAGCTTGCCGAAATGTACAACCCTAAAAAAGTTACCCACGCATATATTGAATTCGTTGATATCGCGGGACTTGTAAAGGGCGCGTCCAAGGGTGAGGGATTAGGAAATAAATTCCTCTCACATATACGCGAGGTGGACGCTGTTGTTCACGTTGTGCGCTGCTTTGAAGACGCTAATATAACGCACGTGGACGGTTCTATTGACCCCATACGCGATATTGAGACGATAAACCTTGAGCTTGTTTTCTCCGACGCGGAAATTATCGACAGAAGAATTGACCGCACAAAAAAAGCAATGAAGGGCGACAAGTCACTTGCTAAGGAGCTTGAGCTTTTGGAAAGAGTAAAGGAGGCGCTGGAAAACGGTATCCCGGCAAGAAGCCTTGAATACACCGATGACGAAATGGTAATCATGAAGGAAATCGCGCTTATCTCCATGAAGCCTGTTATCTATGCCGCGAACGTTGCTGAGGATGATTTCTCAAAGGGTATAGAAAACAATGAATTTGTAAACAGAGTCAAGGAATTCGCCGCGAAGGAAAACTCACAGGTCATGCCGGTAAGCGCGCGTATTGAGGAAGAAATATCGCAGCTTGACGGTGATGAAAAAGCAATGTTCCTTGAAGAACTTAACATGGAGGAATCAGGACTTGACAGACTTATAAAAGCAAGCTACACGCTTCTTGGACTTATAAGCTACCTTACAGCCGGTGAGCCTGAAGTCAGAGCATGGACAATCACAAACGGTACAAAAGCGCCGCAGGCAGCCGGCAAAATCCACACTGATTTTGAACGCGGCTTTATCCGCGCGGAGGTTGTGCATTACAACGACCTCATGGCATGCGGCTCGATGGCGGCGGCAAAGGACAAGGGACTTGTGCGCAGCGAAGGAAAAGAGTATGTTATGAAGGACGGAGACATTGTTCTCTTCCGCTTCAATGTATAATGAGGTAGAAGAATGGCTGATTTAATAAGTATAATCGTCCCATGCTATAACGAAGGAGCTGCTCTGCCGTATTTTTATGAAGCGATAACAAAGCAATATAATCTTATGCGGCAAAGCTCGGATATCGATTTTGAATATCTGTTCATAAATGACGGGTCAAAGGACAATACACTTTCTGTAATTAAGGAATTAGCCGCAAAGGATAATCGTGTAAAATACGTTTCCTTTTCACGTAATTTCGGCAAGGAAGCGGCAATGTACGCGGGGCTTCAGAATTCCTCCGGCGACTATGTCGCTATAATGGACGCGGACTTACAGGACCCGCCTCATATACTTTCCGAGATGTATGACTGTGTTAAAAATCAGGGCTATGACTGCGCCGCAACACGGCGCGTTTCGCGCAAGGGCGAACCGCCTGTACGTTCATTTTTCGCCCGGTGCTTTTACAGGCTTATCAACAAAATCTCAAACGCCGATATAGTTGACGGAGCGCGGGATTATCGTCTTATGACAAGACAAATGGTTAACGCGATACTTGACATGAAGGAATATAATCGTTTTTCGAAGGGAATTTTCGGTTGGGTAGGCTTCAGCACAAAGTGGATTGAATTTGAAAATACAGAACGTGTTGCCGGTGAAACAAAATGGTCGTTCTGGAAACTGTTTCTTTACTCTCTGGACGGCATAATAGGTTTCTCAACTGCGCCGCTTGCAATAGCATCAATAATAGGTCTGATATTCTGCATAGCAGCGTTTATTATGATTTTGGTTATAATCGCAAAAACATTGATATTAGGCGACCCCGTGGCAGGTTATCCCTCAATGGTATGTATAATTTTCCTTGTTTCGGGAATACAGCTTTTTTGTCTTGGTATATTGGGACAATATATGTCTAAGATATACCTTGAAACCAAGAACAGACCAATATATATTACAAAGGAAAGCAATATCTAAAATATCCACCCGCGTTATTGCACAGCGGGTGGATATTTATTTGTATGTTATAAATCCCTGTCACGCATAAGACCTTTCATGTATTCGTCCATAGCGTCTGCAACCTGTTTTGAATATGCTACAGCCTCAACAACCGTCTTAGCTCCTCTTACAACGTCGCCTGAGGCGAATATACCGTCACGCGTCGTTTCTCCGAATGTGTTCGTCATAAGAAGTCCTTTTTCGTTTACCTCAAGACCTGTCGTTGTCGAAACAATTCTGTCTCTCGGTCCCTGGCTTATCGCGATAATAGTCGAATCGGCAGGATACAGATTTTCAGTGCCGCGTATCGGTGAAAGGTTTCCGTGTCCGTCACATTCCAGTTCAACAAATATAACGCCCTCGTCCACAATTTCCACAGGCTCAACATGAACAATGAATTCAACTCCGTCAATCTTAGCATAATCCACCTCACGCTGGCTTGCTGCAAGATGGTCGCTTCTTGAAAATACCCTGACTTGTTTTGCTCCGTGTCTTAGAGCAGTACGCGCAACGTCCATCGCGCTGTTACCGGCTCCTATTATATTAACTGTATCACCGAGACGGTAAACATCCGGATTAGTAAGATAGTTAATAGCATAATGCGCGTTTCCGAGCGTTTCACCCTTTATATGCAGAGTGTTTGGACGCCATACGCCTGTGCCGATAAATATTGCGCTGTAGCCGTCGCGGAACATATCATCCACGCTTATTGTTGTGCCTATAGATGTATTAGGACGTATCTTTATACCAAGCTCCCACAGCTTTCTTTTATATCTGGCAAGAATTGTTTTAGGCAAACGGAATTCAGGTATACCATATTGCAGCACGCCGCCTATCTTCTCCTTTGATTCAAAAATAGTAATGTCATATCCGCGCTGAGCAAGAATAATCGCAATAGTGATACCGGCAGGACCGGAGCCTATTATGCCCGCTTTCATGCCGTTCTTTTCAATACCCGAAAAAGCAAGCTTATCAAAATAGTTGTCAGAAATATAATTTTCGATACTGCTTATATGTACGGGCGAGCCCTTATGATTCAATACACAATGACCTTCGCACTGATTTTCATGATTACAAATAAGAGAACACACAATGGACATTGGATTATTCTCAAATACCATTTCCCCCGCGGCGGTTATATCCCCTTCCAGGAACGTATGAATCATCATCGGGATAGGAGTATGTATCGGACAGCCTTCCCTGCACATCGGTTTTTTGCAGTTTAAGCACCTTCTTGCTTCCTCAATAACATTAATAGCCATTTTCAAATTCCTTTCATTGAATTATTTCTAATTTAATTCTACCATATTTTCTATGAAATCTCAACAGTTTAAATAATAAATTTTATTGACAATTTGTTAACTTTTTCTCAATTCTGCCTTTCAGGCTGTCGTCACTTGAAATTGAATTACTTTAGTGATAAAATTTAACAGATATTTTATTGAATATGCTTGACACAGAGTAAATATATGTGTATAATTACTTTATTGCTTTAGCACGATAAAGTTTTATTGAAAGGAAGTAAGTTATGTCTAATTGGAAACTACACACGCCGAACGGCGTTAATGATATACTGCCGGAGGAATGCACGTTAAAAAAAGAAATTGAATCAGAAATATGGTCTGTATTTTCCTCGTTCGGTTACAGGGAGGTTGAGACTCCCTCATTTGAATATTACGACTGCTATGAGGGGCTTGGCGGTCAGATTTCACAGGAAACTATGTTTAAGTTTTTTGACGAACAGGGACGCATCTTAACCCTGAGACCTGATTTTACAACATCAATAGCGCGTATGGCATCCACCAAAGCGACTTCAGAAACCAGTCCTTTACGCTATCTGTACACAGGAAGCGTGTTCAGAGTTGAGCAGACGCAGGGCGCGCGTCAAAGAGAGTTTACGCAGAGCGGTATCGAGCTTATCGGCTCATACTCCCCGTCAGCTGACGCGGAGGTTATCGCGGCGGCTATGGAGGCGATAATGGCGGTTGGCATTGAGGAATTCTCAATGGAGATAGGTCAGATTGCGTTCTTTAACGGACTGATGGAACAGACAGGACTTGAAGCGCCGGAAATAGAGAAGCTCAGAGAGCGTATTGATTCAAAGGACTCTGTTGGTATAAAGACTATAACCGACAAGCTTGACATAGATGACAGTATCAAGAACCTTATTATTGAACTGCCGTATCTTTTCGGCGGAAACGAGGTATTTGAGAAAGCGTATGCCGAAGGACTGAATGAAACATCAAAAATAGCGCTTGATAACTTAAAGCGCATATATGAATTACTTTGCCTTTACGGCTTTGAAAAGTATGTCTCTATAGACTTAGGTATGCTTGAAAGCATCGACTATTACACAGGCACTATATTCAAGTGCTACACACACGGCGTAGGCTTCCCTATCTGCGCGGGCGGACGATATGATAATCTTATGGGACAGTTCGGCTCCCCGAAGGGCGCTGTCGGCGTGGCTATAGGTGTAAACAGACTTCTCTCGGTTCTATCTGACAGGGATACGCAAACTATTGGAGCGTCTCTCGTGTTCGCTGAGAAAAACGCTGAGGGTATAGGTTACGATATAGCGTATAATCTCCGCGTTAACGGCTGCCTTGTTGAGATGTACATAGGCGGCGATGACTATACTGATGCGGAAGAATATGCAAAATCACGGAATATAAGCGCTATGCTCAGGGTATTCCCCGACGGGAAGCTTATTATTAAGGACTTTGCGCGCGAACAGGAAACGGAAACAACTGCAAACGAGTTTTTAGGATATAATGACGTGGATGAATGCGACTGTGGGCATGAGCATCACCATGACTGTGACTGCGGCTGTGAACACTGATTAAGGGGGAAAAATAATGAGATATTTAACTGTCGCTCTTGCAAAGGGCAGACTTGCGGAGCTTGCCATGGAGCTTTTCATATCAATAGGTATGGACTGCTCGGAGATGAAAGAGAAAACAAGAAAGCTTATCTTTACAGATGAGGTTAACAAGATGAAATTCATTCTCGTTAAAGCGTCAGATGTTCCGACATATGTTGAATACGGCGCGGCGGATATAGGTATTGTTGGCAAGGATACATTACTTGAGGACAGCCGCAATCTTTACGAAATGATTGATTTAGGTTTCGGAAAGTGTAAAATGGCTGTCTGCGGTCCCGTGGCTCTCAAGGATAAACTGAGTTCTATGACAAATCTGCGCGTAGCGTCAAAATACCCGAATATCGCACTTAAATATTTTCAGGACGAAAAAGGTCAGACTATCGAAATTATCAAGCTGAACGGCTCTGTGGAGCTTGCTCCTCTTGTCGGGCTGTCAGACGTTATCGTTGATATTGTAGAAACGGGAAAAACGCTTAAAGAAAACGGACTTGACGTGCTTGAAGATGTATGTCCTTTAAGTGCGCGATTTGTGGTAAACAAAGTCAGCATGAAGATGGAAAAAGAAAGAATTATGAACATTGTCAGACAATTTCAGGAAAGGATAGAAAAATGAGAATTTATCCCGCGATAGATATTAAAGACGGAAAATGCGTAAGACTATATAAAGGTCAGTTCTCTGACGTAACGGTATACGGTGACTCACCTGCCGAAATGGCTAAGAAATGGGAAGCCTCGGGCGGCGAGTTTATCCATGTGGTAGACCTTGACGGAGCGTTAAAAGGACACGGTGTGAACGCGGAAAAGATAAAGGAAATCTGCGAAAGCGTGAATGTACCCGTCCAGACAGGCGGTGGTATCCGCACAATGGAGGATATTGAACAGAAGCTTAGCTGTGGTATTGACAGAGTTATCATCGGCACAAAAGCCGTTTCGGACAGTGAATTTGTGAAACGCGCCGTTGACAAATACGGCAGTAAAATTGTTATCGGCATAGACGCTAAGGACGGCCATGTTGCAATTGAGGGTTGGGAAAAGACAAGTGATTTCACAGCAGTTGAATTTGCGAAAAAGATGGTTTCCATAGGTGTGCAGACTATCGTGTATACGGATATCGCAACCGACGGCACTCTCGCCGGTCCGAACATTGCCGCAATGGAGGAAATGGCAAATGCTGTGGACATTGATATTATCGCCTCCGGCGGTGTTGGTTCTCTTGACCACATAAAATCGTTAGTCCCCACAGGCGTAGAGGGCGTTATAGTCGGCAAGGCGCTTTATACAAACAAGGTTAATCTTTCGGAAGCAATTAAAGCTGTAAAATAAATTGTAGTTTGGCGGCATAGAGTGACCGCGGGGACGGTTCTCTCTGTCATATACCTGTGACAGGAGAACCGTCCCCCTGTCACGAACATAAAACAGATATTCAAGCAATCGCGAAAGAGGGACACTAAACAGCGTTTAGTGTCCCTCTTTTAGTATCTTCTCAAGAAGCGCTTCGCAGCCTTCATAAATATCATCGTATGTTGTATCAAAATCGCCTGTATACCACGGGTCGGCGATATCGCGCGGATTTTTTGAAAAGTCAAGCAGACGGTGTATTTTATTTCCCGTATCCTCAGGCAGCATACGGCGTATGTTACGCATATTATAGCCGTCCATACCTAATATATAATCATATTTTTCATAGTCGCTTCTTTTTAGCTGAACAGCTGTCTTTCCGGCAACCGATATTCCATACTCACTAAGCTTCCGACGCGTACCGGGGTGGACGCTGTTGCCTATTTCCTCGGTGCTTGTCGCCGCGGAAGCGATATAAAAATCATCGCTAATCCCCTTCTTTTCCACCATATCCTTCATAACAAATTCCGCCATAGGACTGCGGCATATGTTTCCTAAGCAAACAAACAGTATATTCATAATCTATCTCATACCTTTCTGAATCATCACTTTTTACTCATATTTATCCGCTCCTTCAATAAAAGAAGCCATAGTACAATATAAGTATATCATAACTATGGCAAAATTTCCACTGTTATTTAATTTTAAAATTTTTATCTGTTACAATATTAAACAGATATTTACACCGTATTTATCTCCCACACAAAAGGGGCTGTTGCTTAACGCAACACCCCCCTATAAGTGATTTTTTAGTTATTTTTCAAATACGTCTGCCAGCGGCTTCATATTGTCGTCCCAAACGAACACTTTATATTCCTCACTCTCAGCCGAAATTTCAATAAGACTTTTTCCTATGAATGAGGCATCTGTAATTTCCGCATTAGCGAGACTCATTCCGTCATATTCTGCCTTTATAAATCTTATAAAATCCATATTCTGTACCAAATATATCGGAGAATCGCCATCAAGGAGCGTCAATTCACTGCCGCCGGAGAGTTTCACGCTTACTAAATTGTTATCAGCATTTATATCTGCTTTCTTCACAACAGAAACGCCGTCATATGAAACAGTAATCTCATTAACACCCGTGTAGAAGTCAAGCGAAGCGCGACCGTTTACGGAAGTCACTGCCGTACCCAATGCTGACTTAATCTGCGCTCCTTCTACAGGTTCGCCGCTCTCATCGTGAACATATATCTGCGCTCTTATTATTATGCTTCCCGAGGTCGAAGCAAGGCGCATATCGTCAAATGTTACTGTCGTTTCTTTATTCTCGTCAACAGAAATAAAGTCAATTCTTGAAATACATTTCGCGGAGGTATAGAGCTTTGACGAAGAGGTCTCTCCAGTTTGAGTATTGGTGATTGATTGTGTATACTCTCCGCCGGTATACATGATGCTGTACAGGTATTCTACGCCTGTGGTAAGTCCCGAACCGCTTGGTGTAAGAGTGACAACCTCACTTGAACCGTCGCTTATTTTTACCGATGCTTCATTTCCTGCGGCAAATGTCAGCTTTGTTTCAAACAAAAACTCACCGTCTTCTGTTGTTGGCGCGTCATCAAAGGTCATATACGCGTGTCTGCCGGCGCTGTTGTATTTTCCTGTCTGAGCTTTCAGAACACCGTTTTCGATGACGAAGCCTGTGCGTCCGTCACCGCCGTTATTTCTGTTTCCGACGTTAAACGTTATGCCGGTACCATCGAGCTTCTGCGACTGAGCTTCTTTACCCTGAAGCAGTTTAAGCGAACCGTCAAATGATGATGAAACATGTTCGGTATAACCGTCATTTGCATTTTCAACCTTGATAGTCTTCTGCGTCGTAATATCATCTAATGTCGCTGTTACTGTTATATCATCATTACCCGGGATAAGTTCAATACTGTTATATTTTATATCCACGCTATCCGCGCCTGTGTATGTAAAATCTACCGGCGCGTTATAAAGCTTAACTCCGTTTGTGTCATATACCGAAGCAGTCACTTGTATACCGCCGCCTGAAATCCACGGATTAGGAGTATAGGTATCGTTGCCTCGCAGAACTATTGACGCGGGAGAGCCGTCAGAGCTTTCGAGAACAGTAACAGAGCATACCGCCGATATGCCGTCTTTGCTTGCTGTAATATTTGCTGTTCCAGGTTTAATGCCATTTATCAAGCCGTTTTCATCAACCGTCACGACTGATGTGTCCGAGCTTTCAAGTTTTACTCCGTAATCAGCCGCATCCGGCGCGACTGTGTATTCCACAAGCGCATATCCGCCGGCTGCCAGTTTAACGTCCGGCTCCGTAAAGGTTATTTCCTCCAACTCAATCGGAACTGTTTCAAGCTTAACCGGAACAGTCTCTTTACCTTCGCGCAGCTTTACGTCAACAACCTTTGACTGATATCCTGCCGCAGAAACAACTGCCTGATATGATCCCTCGTCAGCGTTTATCAAAGCAATTCCGTCAGCGCCTGTATTTTCCGTCATTCCGTTCATCGAAATAACAGCGCCCTCTACCGGACAATCGTAGCTGTCCGTAACCACAAATTCCGCGCCTGTGCGTTCAGGTATATATACTCTTATATTGTCCATATGCGCAAGAGCGCAGTCACCCATACCGTGATTGCCCCAACCGCCCCAAAGCGTGCTGTTGTTTACTCCGTTAGGATTCCTTGTGAAATCTATTTTATTTATTCCGTATTTACTTGCGCTTATACCAAGGTCTTTTTCGTCAATAACTTCGTTGCCTCGTGTGACTTTGAGCGTCAGTCTTTTCTCCGAATCATAATGATATGTGTATGTATACCATGTGTCTGTTTCCATGCCGGCTTTCATTTCAACGGCATCAATCGGACTTTCACCGTCCGAGAAGGTCAGAACAAGCGTTCCGCAATCGGTAGGATAGCGTATATCAAACTGGAAGGTATATTCTCTTACCGTGCTTAAATCTACCTTTTCGTTAATTTCAAGCCACGAGTTACGTCCGCCTGTCGAGAATTCTCCCGCTACCGGAACAAGATACGTGTTACCGTCCACTCTGTCAACTCTTATGCCGGTTGTAGCGTCGGGCCACGCGTCCGTACGCGGATTGTTTGCATATGTTATTCCGTCTATACTCTTTGACGCCAATACATCTCCCGGCTGGGTTACAATAAAGCTGCCTATAAAGCTGTTAAAATCTTCGCTGTCGTAATTCTCATCAACCATATATGTGAAGTTTACATTTATAACAGAGAACGGTATCCCCTTTTCACGGCAATAAATATCAGCAGTCGAATCTCTGTAGCCGTGTACTGTTATTGTATCGTCAAACACATCACCTTCAAATGAAAGGCTGCTGTCATATATATAAATATGTTTGAGTCCCGAATCCTTCAAAGCACCGTCAGCAAAGCCCTTTACAGGAACTCCGTCTATTGATTTCGGCAAATTGACCGAATCGTTTTTGGCTGCCGTCTTATCATAAGCCGTTATGATTCCCTCGGAATCTGCTTTGAAGCCTGTTACAACGGTAACGTCAAATTCATTTGACACCTCTCCGAAAGAAACTGTTATAGTCTGGATTCCGGTGTTATACGAATCAAAGTTATCGCTTATGATATAACCCGTTATAGGAACTTCTTTGCCGTTCTCATAAACCAATGACAATTTAAGTCCTCTGGTATCAAGTACATCGCCTACATTGTACTCCGTAATTTCCGGCATAGAGGTGATTTTAAGCTCAGTAACAGGACCGCTGAAGCTTGTTTCATCCATATAGAATCCTATATGAGGCGGCTGGTTATACGCAGTCTGCTCATTCGCCGCGCCGACGCGATACATACTGTCATGCATGAGCGTCATTATTTTATACTCTGTCGGAATATCCGATACAAATACGCGAAGCGCTTCGTTATCATTGCGACGCATTACGATTTCCTCGCGCCAGTCGCCTAAAATATCAGCGGTCAGAGCCGCGTTTGCCTTTGTGCTGTTTGACGAAACGGCGCCCTCAGTAGTGAAAACAGATGTCATTGAAGAGCCATTCCAGCTTGTGACAGTCAGAGGCTTGTTTTCCGAGCCGTCCAATAACTCATCATATAAGTCGCCGTCCCAGAAAATTCTGAAGTTTGAAGAAGCGTTTGTGACATTAACGCTTTCATATGTATCATTACCGAGAGCCATAAAACTGCCCGCGCCCCAGAACTGGTAATATCCGCCCGCGCCGACATTCGCCATCATGCCGCGTCCCTGGTCGCTGTCGGAGTCCACATGGTACAACTCCGTACCGTCCTTCGCATCGTACAGCGTCATACCGCCTCTGTGAAGCTTTCCGTCATTACCGTTTGTGCTGCCTGTTATCTGACTGCCTCCGTATTCCTCGTGAACGCTGAAATATACATATCCCTCACGGGTCGGGTCATATGCGCCTATATGAAGCGCGTCGCCGTGTCCGCGTCCGCTATTCCACAACGGCGTCAGGTCATCGTCAAGAGCCAACGCGCCGCAGATAACCTCATCCTTGCCGTCGCCGTCAACATCGGCTACGGTGAGATTATGGTTACCGTTTCCGGCGTACTGTGAATAGTTATTTCTCGAAGTGTCAAAATCAGCAACCTGCCTAAGCCTTTTATCCACAAGGTTATATGCGGTTACAGTAGTTTTTGCGTAATATCCGCGCCATGCCAGCATTGACGGGTTTTCGCCATCCAGATACGCCACGCCGGTTAAATAACGCTCGGAGCGGTTACCCCAGTTATCGCCCCATTCATTGACATTTCCGCGAGAATGTGGGTAATAAATCGTATCAAGAGCCTCGCCCGTATCTCCCTGAAATACCGTGTAAAACTCGGGACCCGACAGCACGCGTCCTCCCGTGTCGTTTGCGCCGCGTTCGCTGTGGCGGTAATCGGCTGCGTTGTCAGTATTCTTTATATCGTCAATCAGTGACGCTTCCGATACAAAATTACCCTCACCGTCTTTTGTTCCCGGCGCGGTCTTCATTGCAAGCTCCGCCTTGCCGTCAAGGTCGAAATCATATGCGGCAATCTGAGTGAAATGCGCGCCTGCATTTATATTTATTCCCATATCAATGCGCCACAGCTTCTCGCCGTTCATTTTATAACAGTCTATATACACATTGCCGTTGTGATGCGCGTCTTTACCGCTGTCAAATGAGTTTGACGGCTCCCACTTCAAAATCAGTTCATATTCTCCGTCACCGTCAACATCTGCGGGAGTTACATCGTTTGGAAAATAGGTATACTTCTCTTTATCAAGGCTTGTACCTCCTTCGGGACGGTCAATCGGAATATCAAAATAATTCTTACCGCTCGAAAATGCTGATACGGTGTTACTCGTATCACCTGATGAAGAAACAACGTAATATTCGGAATCCACTGTTCCATACTCGTCAAGATAATTAGTTGTATTTTCTTCGGCAGCAATCTTTTCATCACCTCGATATATATCAAATGTAATGTTTTCGTCACCTGAGCCGAAGCGCGTATCCTCATTGCTAAAAAGTCTCCACGACAAATATATGCCGTCATCTGTCTGCATAGCGACAAGACCACGGCCTAATTCCTCCATCTGCCGCGACAATGTTCCAAATGGGTATTTTGTATCCACATTCGTTACCGCCGCGGATGCAAAGGTACCGGACAAAAGTGCCGCTGTTAAAACGACAGATATAAATTTTCTTAGTTGCATATCACAATAACCTCCGATTATAACATTAATCTATAATTTAATTTTATCATCATTATTTGTTCTGATAAAGGCGATATTTATTCTTACATTATCAATATTTATCCTTTTTGTCTGATTTTTTAATTCACATACATATTTTTTTATGCTAAACTTATTATACAAAAGGAGTGATTTTATGCTTATTTATGAAAAAGAATGGTTTGACAGCAAAGGACTTTATACGACATATACTATTGATACGCTTAACTATACACATCATTTTCACAATACCTTCGAGATTAATTATATTTTCGATGGTGAGATAGATGTAACGATTGACGATTTAAAATACACTCTTTGCAAAGGCGATGCTGTTATAATTTTTCCGGGTCAGATTCACAGCTATAAGTCCGAAAAGCCGTCAAAAATGTTTTCTGTGATGTTTTCAACAGATATGATAGGCTCATTTTCAAAGAAATATGACGGGTTGCTGCCTGATAATAATCTGCTCAAAGGCTTATCAATATTTGCTGACAGAGTTGCAACTGAAAATCATTATATCCAAAAAGGAATACTCTATGAAATTTGTGGTATGCTTGAAAACTCTACCGGATTCCATGCAGAAAACAATAAAAAAGACTTAAAACTTCTGCATAAGGTGCTGACATTTATAGATGAAAACTATAAAAGCGACTGTTCCCTTAAAACAGTCGCTAAACTTCTTAATTACAGCTATACGTACGTTTCAAAAAGATTCTCACAGCATATGGGTATGAGTTATACCGAATACTTAAACCGTTTTCGGGTGAGCCGCGCAATATATCTTCTTGACTCCGGTAATTACACTTCGATAAGCACAGTCTGCTCTGAATGCGGTTTTGACAGTATATGCAGCTTCAACCGGAATTTTAAAAAATATGCCGGAATCACTCCAAGTGAAATCGGAAAAGGAAGAAACAAGTGATTATAACTGCATATATTCAACAATTTACTCAAGGTACATTTTCAGTGTAGTTTTTGAATTTCCAATTGAATATTTCACCTTGGTTTTACTGACAAGATTAAAAATCTTTTTCTTTTCAATCAAATCATGAACCGCTTTATTCGTTTCATTTTCATCTGAGAATTTCAGATTAATCACAGCATTCTGATTTGAAACAATCACTCCTGATACATCAATAAAGTCGTATGTATCAAAATACAAATTATTATATACATAATAGTTATATTTTGTTGCCGTACAGAGCGGGACAAAATTATTTTCGTCAATCACATGAGTTTTTTCCAGCTCATTGGTTGTTACACAGAAGAAATCATATGATTTATTATCCAAATTATCGGATTCACTGTCCACCATCTGAGGGTCATCCCATGTTACATCTATATAATAGAAATCACCGTCAAGCAATATATAATTCCATTCATGATTTCCACCGCCGGCTTTGGAACCGCTCGCTCTTCCGCAGGGAATTCCAAGACGCTGCATAATCAACTGAAACGCGGCGGAATACCCTGAGCATACAGCTTTTCTGCTAATGATTCCTCCGTATGCCGTTGATGAAACATATATCATACCGGAACCCGTGCCAGAGCTTATTTCCCGATATGTGTCATTATCATATTCTATAGTATCAACCAGATAATCATGCACATAAAGCGCTTTATCTATATCATTAGTCTCTTTCTGTGCCGTTGAAACAATCCGTGATACTTCTCCTTGAAGCTCACTCTCCATTTGTCCTATAATGTCCGCATTGAATTGCTCAGCAGGTTTTATTACCGTCTCCGTCTTATCAGGATAGGTAGTAGTCTGATATGAGTAGCTTCCATTCAACCAGAAAAACTCCGGATGGTCGTCAACGACTGTATTATAGGCTTTTACAATCATATCGGTGTTTTTATCTGTTATAAGAAACTCCGGTTTCTTCTGCTGAATCATTTCAAGTAATTCGTTATATATCTCCTGCTCAGTATAATTAAGATGCTCGTATCCGCAATATACACTTTCATTATTCCCGTGAGGAACATCTGCTATCATGCTGTCTGCATGGATTATGGCAGAATTATTTTCTGCATCATCGCTGATTTCATATTGTCCGCAGCCAAGCAGCATCACAGCCACCGCTGATATCAACGCAATAAGCTGCTTTATTAACATACAGACACCTCATCTTTCAAGCATTATCAGTAGAGATTACCACAGGCAAACAGAATTAAATTCCCTTTGCCGCAACATAATCAATTATACCTTCTGCAATAGCTGTACCTATCTGATTGCTTTCGCTTCTCAGTATACTCAAATCGTTACTGTCATCGAAAAATCCGATTTCCAGATACGCGATAGGTACAGGACTTTTATGGAACAGAATTAAATCGGGCTGACCGGCATAATGTCCGTCGCTGTATTGCCCCATACTTGATTCAGTTACTATTCTGTCATTAATCAAACGGCCGAGATAATTGCCTTCATCCTCATAGTTGGCGCAGGAATATGCATGGTCATAACCTGAACTGAGCGATAAGTACGCCGAGCCTGTAGCTCCGCCTGCATTTGAATGTATACATACATATGCTATGGCATCCGGTTCAGAGTATATATCATTATTGGGATAGCAGTTTGTCAACCGCCTCGTCAATGACGGGTTTTCATCGTTGGTTGTTCTTGTCATTCTGACGGTATATCCCATATCCTCCAGATATCTTTTAGCTGCAAGAGCATTCTGTAGATTTATGTCCGGTTCTATGTCTCTGTCTCCGTTTCCTATCGGATACCAGCAACTACCACCTGAGGGAGCGCGTCCGTTACAACCGCTTCCGTTACAATCCTGCCATACTGTTCCGCTTTTCCAATGACGCCATTCTCCCCAGTTTCCGTTTGAGTTCTGCACCCAGCCGGAAGCCGCTTTTTCTTCCGCCGTCATAGCTCCCGACGATTTTCCGTGTCCCGGATCCAGAACAACAACCAGACTTTTTGCCGGAGCAGCAACCGGACCTTCCGTTGCCTCTTCTGTTATTGGCGCTAAAGCGTCCACAGCCGTATCATCTGCTGCCGGTGTTGCATCTGAAACATGCATACTATTCTGAATATCGTTGTGAGCGATAAGCATCTCTTTCTCATATCTATGCAATTTTACAATATACACAATCTGAACAGCGAGCAAGATACAGCATATTGCAAATGTACACAGTCTCAATACATTTTTACTTATTTTAAACAAATCGTACTTCCCCTTTCCGGGCTAATTTATAATTATAGCGCCGCCTCCGCTGACTTCATTGTTCTGCATGTCCGCATCCGGAGCAACTGTTGTCACGCTTTCTTCGGCGGGTTCGTCACCAACAAATATATCGGCACGCTTAACGCATATATATATTGTGTTAATCACAATAATCAATACGATTACAGTCAGCATAATATTTATAATCATAGCGGTTCTTCTGTTTTTCCTTCTTGACTCCTGCTGCATTTCTTTGTATAAGCTGTTTCTCATTCTCGGTTTGACAGCCTTATATCCTTCTGTTGCATCATTTAAGCTTTCCTTTCCGACATTATTATCCTTAGAATAGAGGTTGTCGCGATCGGGTACGCCTACTTTGTTTCCGCATCTGGAGCAGAATTGCTTCGCGTCTGAATTGATAAATCCGCATACTTCACATTTCAATTTTTATTTTCCTCCTATCTCCATCCGCGCCTCAACTCATAATTGATAATAAAGTTCTTGTTAGCTGTTTCAATGGAGTTGAATGTTCTCTCTACATCAGCTTGTGAACCTGTTCTCGGTCTGTACCACGATTTTTGCGAGAAATAATTTCTATATTCACTGCTGGTGAAAGAATATCCCCTTCTTGCGTAAATCTCATTCAAAATAAGACGAACCGTAGATTGCGATAAACCCGCAAGATCTGATTCTGTTATGTACGCTGAATCTGACGGGAACAGATAACCGTCGCTCTGATATATATTAACAGGCGGATTATTGACCGGCGGAACATTGACCGGCGGATTATTAACCGGCGGATTATTAACCGGTACATTGACGTTGTTATTAGCAGTGTTAGTATTTGCATTATTCGCAGCCTGCGGCGCCTGGGTCTGCGCTACGACAACCTGCTCAGGCTCTGGAGTACCTTTACCCTGATTTAAAATTAAAACTATAATAACAGCGAACACGATAAGCAGCAATGCTCCGATAACTGCCACCGCTACTATAAGACCGGTATTATTTTTATTCTGAGGCATATATGCCGGCGGTATTTGTCCTCCCTGCTGCATTGGCCGTACCGGAGGCATATTCATTCCCTGCTGCATTGGCTGTACCGGAGGCATTTGTCCGATATCCAATCTGTTTCCGCAAGACGGACATGAAACAGAACCGGGCAAAACCGCTGCTCCGCAGTAAGAACATGTCGTCCCCGCGCCTCCCGCATTAGAATAATTATACATATTCTGATTATCATACATCGGCTGAGCGGAAGTCTCGGAACCGCTTTGATTAACTAAAGCGCCGCACCCGCCGCAAAAATAGGCGTTATCCGGTATCGTAGCGCCGCAAGCTTTGCATATCATATTTTTGTCCTCCTATTATTAATATTCTATCACAATTGTACTATTACAGATTGTCCTTTATGGTTTCTGGAAATGCTGATAGTCCTGATAACTCCATATTTCTCCTCCCCATTCCCAGCCATGATTTCTGAAAATTCTGTATACCTCTGTGTTCGTGCCGATAAACGCGCGCTTTTCCATTTCAGTCCAGCCGCTCTGTGAACGGTCGCTGTATTTTGCAGCGTTTGCCGGACTGACACTGCTTCCGTTTACATACGGATTTGTCTTTGGATTGAGGTCTATGGCGCGTCCCAGAGCATGTTTTGATAATGTGCTTGATCCGGCTACCACTCTGTAATAAAATGATGAGGTGTTGTTATTACCCATAGAAGCTCTGTCCGGAGAATCTAATATTTCTGTCTGCTTATCAAAGAAATAATCTACAATTTCCATGTTCTCTATCGGATATCTGATATCATACAATTCAGCAAATATATCCAGAACATCCTCCGCAAGGGCTGCATTAACAATCATATGTCCTTCTACTCTTGCATCGTTAAAATCCCAATGAGGGATAGTAAGATATGACAAATCATCAAAAGATATATTATCGTTAGGGGTCATTGATTTGCCCAGCATAAAATTTCGTACATCTTCCGGGATTGCAGACGCGTATCCTCTGTTTGATTCCTGTACCGGTTCCGCCGGAACGACCGGCTGAGCTTCTTCCGCACCTGTGCCCGGCGCCTGCTCAGCGGCAATTTCAGCGACAGGTTCCGAAGATGCGTCCGATATACTGTATTCAGGCTGAGGAATCTTTATATTGTCACTGTTAAGCATACTGAAATTACACGACATAATCACCATTACGGACAGAAACACAACAATGGCTACCGAAGTCAGAATGTCCAATCCATTGGCATATCCGGCTACTTTTTTATCCGTTCTTAAAATACATCTGCAGCTTGTGCAGTATTTATATTCGCTGCTAACATTTTCCCCGCACTGCGGGCATATCACAAAATCATTTACTTTACTCATTTAATATACCTCTATCTCACTGATGCAAATGTCCTTCCATTTACCGTAATATGTATCCAACACATGAATTTGTATATAAGATGTGTCCACCGGGTTATCAAAAACTATATTATGCATAACTCCGAATGCATCGTCGGGAAAAGTAACGATTTTATTTCCTCCCTCGTATATGATTTCAGCTCTGCTTATTCTTCTGTTATAGGCATATGTCTCATATGATTTGCAGTATCCGTTTGTTAATCTGATGCCCGTCACATGCTGAGGAGTAGGAGCTGACATAGTCAACGTAGGATTTAACCCTAAATTTCTGTTGGGAGACCAGCATGTGCTCATGTTGCCGTCCATTGCGTATTCAACAAAATAATTCACAGCATATCCGCCTGTATAGTCCACACCTCTGACAGAAGAAGCAGTCAGGTTCAGAAACACCGGAGGCGCAGGAGCCTGAGTCTGTACAACCGCAGCCGACGTGGCCACAGGAGCCGGAGTTGTAGCCGGTTCCGTACCCCTACCGGTTATCAGAAACGATACAAGAAACGCTATCGCGCCTAAAAGCAGCGCAGCGCCTATTGCTATAAATACAATCATTATAGTGTTGGCGGAATTATTTCCTCTTCCGCGTATCATCCTGATGCTTGCGCCGCACTTGGAGCAATAGACATCATTCGGACTCGCCATATTACCGCATTGCGGACATATGACCATACCACCGCCGCCCCAGCCGGCGGCATTATTATAATTTTGTCCTCCGCCGTTTCCGGCATTCGCATAGGAATTAACCGGAGTTCCGCATGCCGGGCATGCCTGCATACCATCCATAAAGGCCGTACCGCAATTTCTACAATTCAATTTTAATTCCCCCTTGTAACACCTGATTTATGCCGTATACGACACCGATTTTACCGCATAATATTACTTTTATATTCTACCATAAATGCTGTTTTTTGTCAACATTTATATCATTCCGACAATTTCGCCTCAAAAATTGAACAACTTATACAAAAACGCAACAAAAAAGTATTGAACTTGACAATCTTAATTTGTCCAAAAATGTATATTGATTTTTTGGGTCTATAATGATAGAATATATTGAACAATTATAATACTATAATTTAATTTGAACTTGAAAAGAGGTTTTAACGTGAAAATTATGAAGAAAATACTGTTTCCTCTTATATCCGGAGTTCTGTTGCTCTCATCTTGCGCGAAAACATCAGACAATTTACCGGAGTTGTCGCCTGTTCCTACAGCAGCGCCAACAATAGCTCCGACAATCGAACCGCTTCCGACTCCTACGCCCGAAGTCATTGTCAACATAGATGTCACAGGTCTCCGGGACACACTCCAATCGATGCTTTCTTCCTATAACGGTAATTGGTCTGTATACGTTAAAGAATTGCGCGCCGGCAATGAAATACTACTGAACAATTCCTCAACGAAAGCGGCAAGTGTAATGAAGCTGTTTATTATGGGCGCAGTTCTTGACTCGGTTAACAGGGGCACGCTGGAATATACTTCTATACAGGACGACCTTTACACGATGATTACAGAAAGCTCTAATGAATGCGCAAACAGCCTGCTTCTCGTTCTCGGAAACGGAAGCTACGCTGAAGGAATATCATGTGTTAATAGTTTTATAGCCAACAACGGTTATGACGAATATACAGCCGAATACAACGGATTTGAGGATCCGGCATCATTTGTCGGCGGAAGTTTTAACGTGACATCGGTTCATGACTGCGGTCTTATTCTGAATGATATATACGAAGGAAGCTGTGTTTCTCCTGAAATGTCGGATATAATGCTTGAAATCCTGAAGGATCAGCAAACAGATTATAAGCTCGTAAATAACCTCCCGCCTGACACTGTGGTTGCTAATAAATCAGGTGAGATGGATACAGTCGAAAATGACGTTGGTATAGTGTTCTCGCCTAATGTAGACTACATAATCTGCGTCATGTCCAATGACTGGTCAAATCCGTATTCAGCCATAGAGAACATCCAGACAATTTCACAGACAGTTTATGAGTACTTTAATCCCGTATCCGAATAGATAAAAAAATCACAGGGCAGTATCAAAATCAATCGGTTTTGCTACTGCCCTGTGTTAATCATTTCTTCGTTAACATCCTTTTAATTCTTCCGTTCGGGTCTTCTATCAGCACCGCAACAAGCCATATAACCAGCCCGAGTGCTACCGCCGATAAACCGAGATAGCTGTCATGGAGCATATCGGTTGCAGCAGGAGTGAAATACCCGGAACCGATTTCAATGTATTCCGCCACCGCGTCAACAAACCACATCAGCGATGCTCCCCAGTATATGAGGCTGAGCATGCCGAGCTTCATATTACTGTTTTCCCTCAGATACCAGATGATGGTTGATATGACAGCTGCAAATACAGTTATAAGTAGCGTCATCATCCCTCGCCTCCTTAAATTTCTTTCTTTTTCAGTCTTCTTATATTTTTTGACGGATAAAATAAAAAGTCTATAACCGGAATCTTATCTGTAATCCACGCAATTATAAACGTCATTCCTACACCCATAATCATTCCCGCAATAACGTGAATCACATAATTGCCTATACCTGCTCTTATAAGAACTATTCGTATACCTGCCGTAAAAATAGTATGCAGCAGATATATCGGGAACGAGTAGCGGTTTATAAACAACAGAACCCCTTCAATCAGCTTACTCTTTACAATCAATGAAATCAGCGCTATACTTGCGGAAATTCCTATAATCATCAGAATTTCGCTTATCAAGCTCAGTTCGCTTATGCCCAGATAAATCACCAGCCCGGCAACACATACATGTCCGGCAATTATCAGAAATCTGCTAAGCGTACTCAGCTTATCAATCGTCAAAGACGGAAGAGATGCTCCAAGTCCAAATGCCAGAGCCATGCTGAAAGCTGTACCAAAACTTCCCAGAGAAACCTTAAAAAGAGGTGATATATACGCCGCCAAAACCAAGGTCAGAGTAATCTGCCAGTTCTTCATGGCTCCCGACAGAACAGCATACAAAACAAACAACACCAGTAAAGCGTATAAAAACCAATATTGCGCCTGCGGCGTTCTCCACAAAAACAAAATATCCCTGAAACTGCCCTGCGTATTAACTCCCGGAGTTATACTGTTGATTGCAAGATAGACTGCCGCGAATACAAAATAAGGAACACCTAAATTAAGAAGCTTATGTAAAGTGAACCTGAGTCTGCTCCCCTTTGATTTCCAGTCTCCGGTAATATGGTATACATATCCGCTCAGGAACATAAAAAGCGGCACATGGAATGACCAGATAAATGTTTCCAGATGTTCACTGAATAACGGAGTGCTAACACCCGCATGACGAACGCCCATTATCACATGACCGAACACTACCAGCAAACAGGCATATCCTTTCAGACAGTCTACAAGCCTGTCTCTTTGATGTAGTTTACTCATTTTGTATCATTCCACCTCCAACCTCTACATAATTATAACATCGGCTAATACCCCTGTCAACCGTAACACTTAACCCTCTATGATACAGCTTCTTGCAATCTCCTAAATACAGAACACCGCACCGCATATTCCGGCAAACACTATAAATACAATAGGGTGGAATTTTTTAAGCGGCTTAATATTCATTGCGATAATCATCACTGCGAACAGTATCAAAGCTTTTATATTAATAAGTCCCGCCAAATCACGCCAGACAAAAGTAAACCGGTCATGAAGCAGAGCGGCTTCGATAAGCGTTACTGCAACTGCGGCAATCATTCCTGTAACAGCCGGGCGGATTGTGTAAAATGCATTCATAACGAGCGGGTTTGACTTGAATTTCCGGTATGCGCCCGAAAGCAGAAGAATAATCGCAATTGACGGCGCGGCAAGAGCAAGTGTCGCCACAATGCCGCCCAGAATCCCGGCTATAAGACCTCCGGCATTATACGCTGCAGTAAAGCCGGCATAGGTCGCCATATTAACGCCTATCGGTCCCGGAGTCGATTCCGAAATAGCAATCATATCACTCAGCATATCAAGAGTAAACCACGGATATCTTACCGCCATCTCCTTAAGAAACGGCACAGTCGCAAGTCCGCCGCCTATTGAAAACAGTCCTGTTTTAAAAAATTCATATGCAAGCAAAGCAATTGTCTTTAAAATCATTTTTTACTACCTCCACGTTTCAGGATTAGTCCAAGCGCGCCGGCGGCAAGAACGATAAGAATCGGGGACAGTGAGAATATAAGCGACAGCAGGAACGAAACAATCGCGATTATAACGCAGATTACGTCTACCATCGATTTTTTACTCATAGTTATTACTGAATTTATAATCAGTACCGCAACCGCAACGCGTATTCCTCCTAATATATGCTGCACTATTTCATATTCGAGAAAGTGGTTTATGAACGCCGCGATTATTGTTATAATTATAACGGAAGGAAACAGCACACCCAGCGTCGCGCATATACCGCCCAAAATACCGGAGCGTTTCGCTCCGACAAACGTCGCTGTATTAACGGCAATTACACCGGGCGTACACTGCGCGATAGCGTAATAATCCAACAGCTCCTCTTCTGTTGCCCACTTATGATTTTCCACAACTTCCTTTTGCAAAAGAGAAAGCATGGCATAACCGCCGCCAAATGTAAATGTGCCTATTTTTGCAAAGGTTATAAATAATTCCCATATTTTTTTCAAAGTCTATCACTCCAGTTTTATTAATATTCTTTAGTGGTGAGGCTGACGTGCCCCGCCTTGTCAGTCCACTGAAATTTTAAATACCACCGGCATATCACTATCAATTTTTACCGTTTTAACCGTCAGTCCTTTTTCATCACGTGACCATTCCGGCATTTTATCATATCCGAGAACTTCAACCGATTTTATAATTCCGTGAAAGGCAGGCTTTCTTGAAGCGTCCGCTTCTGAAAGAGATTTTATGCAAACGCTGTCTTTGTCCTTCATATTGAGGCATGCTGCGTATATATATCCGCCGTTTACGGTAAAACGGATATCCTCTGACGTAAACGCTTTTTCTTCGTCATCGGCGAATTGTCCCTCCTGAATTTCTGTCGGTCCCTCCGCGGATTTGCGCCAAAGCTTTGCGCCGTAGATTGCCTCGCCGTTTACCTTGAGCCATTTTCCTATGCTAAGCAAAATATTCCTATCCTCGTCAGGAATGGTTCCGTCCGCTCTCGGTCCTATATTCAGAAGCACTCTGCCGTTCTTGCTCACGATATCCACTAAATCCCTCACTATCTGAACAGCTGTCTTATATTTATTATTTTCCGTGTAACCCCACGAATTCTTTGCGACAGCCGTGTCAGTCTGCCATATATACGGCTTTGCTTCAGCGTACTGACCGCGCTCTATATCCACAACCGCCGTTCCGAACCCGAACGCGTCATGCTTATAATTTATAACTACACCCTCTCCCCATTCCTCAGCGCGGTTATAGTAATACGCGGCAAATTTCTTAAGATACGGCTTCACCGCGCTATGCTGAATCCACCAGTCAAAATATACTATTTTCGGTCTGTATTTATCCACTATTTCACAGCAGCGGCACAGCCAGTCATTAAGATATTCCTCCGAAGGAGTCGGTTCAGAAAACAAATCGTGATGCTGAGGCTCTTTCATAGACGGCCAGTAGAAATCACCACGCTTCAAAGGTTCTTTTATATCGGACTCAAATTCTTTTCCGTGTCCCATGAAAAACCAGTGCTCAACCCTGTGGCTTGACGCGCCGTTGACAAGTCCAGCCTTTTCACATTCAGCGGTTATCTCGCCTAAAACATCGCGTTTCGGGCCCATTTTTTTCGCGTTCCAGTCAGACAGCTCACTGTCATACATCTGGAATCCGTCATGATGCTCCGCGACGGGCATAACGTACTGCGCCCCCGCATTTTTGAACAGCGTTATCCATTCATGCGCGTCAAATTTCTCCGCCTTGAACATCGGAATGAAATCCTTATATCCGAAATCCTTATGCGCTCCGTATGTTTTTATGTGGTGCTCATATTCTTTACTTCCCTGTATGTACATATTCCTTGAATACCATTCGCTGCCGAATGCCGGAACGGAATACACTCCCCAATGAATGAATATTCCGAATTTAGTTTTCTCGTACCACTCCGGAACATGGTACTGCTGAAGCGATTCCCATGTATCCTTATATTTTCCGTTTTTTATTACATTATCTATTTTTTCAAGGTATTTTTCCAAAAATTCCGCCTCCCTATATGTTCATTATACAACAAAAGTACTGTCACGGCAAGCCATGAACGATACTTTTGTTTTAAACTTTATTTACTTAATATATAACACTCAAGGATATTTGGTATAATTATACAACAGTCGACAACTTTTTTTGTACAAATAGTCAGATTTGAAAAATGTTTTTTATTATTTACTTTAAACGGATTTTATGATAAAATAAAGAGTGGATGATTAATAGCAAAATTACAGGAGGTGTCAGCACATGGGAAAAAAATATTTTCCTAACCAAGATTTTAATAAAATACCGTGCGGAATTGTGGCTTTTGAAAACAACGCTCCCTGGAAGATAGCATACGCAAATGAGGAGTATTATTCATATTTTTCAAACGGGAATTTTGACACTCTTAATATTTTTGACGAAGATACTGTCATGCTTGAGGATATTAAAGATAACCTGCTTACAAGCAAGTCAACAAACATATATTACAGATGCGATATCGGAAACAGCGCGCCCTGCCGGGTTGTGATGGCAGCTTGCAGTTATACTGATAACATATATTTAGGCGTTCTGGGAGACGCTACCGAAAGATATAATATTCACAAAAGACTTGAAAGAGAAAAGGAAAAATTCGCCATGGCATTGTGCAGCGACAAGAACATGGTATTTGAAGATAATCGTATTACAGATGTTTCCACTCTCTATATGCAGGCAGAAGAAAATGGTACTGATATAACAGCAATCAGGATTGAAAACATATATGGCGCTTTTGAGGGCGGCATGGTTCACGATGAAGATAAAAAGTTTTTCCTTGAAAACATTTATAATGAACAGGAAAAAACGCTGTCTGCAAGAATGAAGATAAATAACGACAACGACTGGAAATGGTACCGTATGTACAGACAGTTTGAACATGACGAAAACGGAAATATAACGCGTATATTCGGTGTTCTCAGAGATGTTGACGATGAAAAACGAAATGAAGAGGATTTGAGAAAAAGCATTGAGATGGACCCGGTGCTTAAGATATACAACCGCAACGCGGGCGTTAATAAGATAAACAGCTATCTCAGGAATAATGCAACGAGAAAAGACTATGCGCTGCTTATTATGGATATTGACGATTTTAAGAATATAAACGATACATACGGACATCTCTACGGCGATGCGGTTATTGAAATGACTGCCGGCGCGATTAAGGAGTCTGTGGGCAGTCTCGGCTTTGCCGGAAGATACGGCGGAGATGAATTCTTTGCGTTTATTCATTCTGCAAGCAATGAAGAAATCGGCGCTATTGCAGATGAAATTCTCGAAAGAATGAAAAACTTCCATCTTGCAGACGATACTCACATAACAGGCAGTATCGGTATCGCCCGCGGAGATATGTTTACTAAAGCACCTAATTACAGTGAGCTTTTGGAAAAAGCAGACAAGGCTCTCTATCATGTTAAGGAGAACGGCAAGGCGCACTGGATTGCATACGATGACAATATGACAAATGCGGGCGGACATTCTCTTGACTATGAAGCAAAGGAAGATGATAGCAGCAACGAATTTCTTGAATCAAAAGACATGATGAAGGTATTCCTTGAGCTTTCCTCAGGAGCGAGAACAAGCGATGAGGCAGTATATAATATCATGAGATACATTATGGACAGATTCCATTTTGAATGGCTCAGGATAATGCAGGTTAACTGCAGTGATGACCTCGTCACAGTTAAATACGAATGGTGCCGTGATGAGGATTTTCACAACGGAGCAGGAAAAAGCGGATACTATGTTCATTCCGATATAATGAAATTCAGGGACTATTTTGAAGAAAACCCTATTTTTATGGTGTGTCCCGAAAACTGTGTAGGATTTTCACCGAAATTCCAGCGCGAGTTTGAAAAAAATATGCGTCATAACGTAGTATACATATCAAATCCGACAACTGATGATAATTTCTTTATGTTTGTCTGTGCAAGGTTCGATAAGAGATATCTATGGGAAGAGGAAGAATGCAGCGAACTCAACGCTGCCACAAAGCTGATGGCTATGTATATTTCTCAGTCGGGAAGAAAATCAGAAAATGAGAAAAAGCTTCAGTATATGATTGATTATGACAGACGAACAGGCTTATATTCCATAGCGGAATTTTATGTTCAGCTTGGACGTTTAAGAAAGATAGCCAAGGAGCAAAATGAGGAAATTATACTGCTTCACTGCGACATCGGCAACTTTATGAAATTCAACCGTGATTTTGGAATCGAGGCAGGTGATGATGTTCTTCTCAGCTACGGAAGACATATAAAGGATCATTTGGATCCGGAACGGTGCATAGCGTCACATCTTGACGGAACGGATATTTTCTATCTCGGGTTCAAGGTAAAAAAAGGAGACAGACCGTCAAACTTGGCAGTAGATA
>JAFLUB010000035.1 GCA_022509025.1 Oscillospiraceae bacterium
AAATTTAAAACCTCTAGAAAAAAACGAATAAAAGCGCTGCTTGATTATTTGGGATTTGAAAACGAAATTTAGTATTTTATTTGAAAAGCTGTTTGCTATAAAAGTAGACAGCTTTTTAATATGTAGATTTACCTGACAAGGAGGAATTATATGGAGTTAAACTTGAATTAGAAAAAGAACAGTACATTGATGTTAAGAATTGCATCAGAGAAAAAGCAGTTTGTATTATGCCGTGATGGTATATACAAATATTAAAGAAAAGCGTAAAGAAACGTGGTTTCCTACAAAACTTCCGGTTAAAGGTAATAAGACGAGAACAGAGGCTATTTCAAGAAGGATTCTACAAAAATTTGAAATACCTATTAAGAATTTATGTTATCACGAGGTAAAAGAAGGGTTAGTTATTGATGAATCACAACCCATTGAGCCTCAACTTTTATCAGTACCGCTCAAAAAAGTAACATTATCTGAATTATTACCTGAACAGGTATCAAATTTATTATAAAATTGAAATTTTTGAGGGTGAAAAGATAAAAATTTATTTTAATCTTTGTTTAGAGTAAAAATGCAGTTCAAATGCAATTCCGCCCCGCCCGAATTAAATTTGAACTGGCAGTGCAAAACCAAGTCGGAAACTCCCGAATTGATTTTAAACTGCAAAATGAAAAAGCTATTTAAACATATGCAAAAATGGGTAATTGAAAACAATGTATTTTTTAATACAGTGTTTTTTTCTTTGCAAAATTTAAGGAGGGAAAGAAGATGGCAATATTCCAAACGGAGGTAAGGTATAATGCAATTTGATTATTTCTATGGTAATGAAGCAGAGTAGTTTCCTTACTTGTATCATCACCTCAATTCAAAAAGGTATCAGACAGCGCGAAGCTGCTCTATGGTCTTATGCTTGGCCGCTTGAGTTTATCAATCCGTAACAATACTGATTTGAGTAATATCAATCCTATCAATTCGGGTACAGTATGAAACACAGAGCCGCCTGAATGATTGATAAATACAATAAAACAATTACTCAGATTAAGAATCAAATTGAATGAGCAGAGTTAAGCGAAAACTTTGTTGAAGAGACTATTTCCGATTTAGAAGATATCCTTTCCGATTTAGAATACCAGATGTCTTTTTGCAAATTTCCACAGAATTCTTGACAAAATACTTCTGTGGGAGTATAATATAAATATATAACTCTACAGAAGTATGGAGGTGTTATAGTGAGTAAGTTAATCATATATCACGGTTCGCCTGAAATCATTGAAAAGCCGCAGTTCGGTAAAGGAAAAACCTATAACGATTACGGCAGAGGGTTTTATTGCACTGAGCATATTGAACTTGCAAAAGAATGGGCCTGTACCGAAGATGTTGACGGCTTTGTAAATAAATATGAGATTGATTTGTCTAATCTCAAAGTATTGAATCTTTCATCAAGTGAATATACTATTTTGCATTGGCTGGCCATTCTGATGAAGAACAGAAAGGTTCGTTTATCCACTCCGGTTATGAAACGTGGTCGTGAATGGCTTATTGAACATTTTATGCCTTATACAAAAGATTATGACGCAATTATAGGTTACCGTGCTGACGATTCTTATTTCTCATTCGCAAGAGCCTTTGTTAATAATGAAATTTCACTCAATCAGTTATCTTATGCTATGCGACTTGGCAAACTCGGAGAACAGGTTGTTATAAAAAGCAAAAAGGCTTTTGATGAGATTAAATTTATGTCTTATGAAGTTTGCAATAATACAATTTATTATGCAAAGCGTAAGGCAAGAGACGACGAAGCAAGAGAAGCATTTAATGCCGCAATTGAAAAGGACGATTTAAATGGACTTTATATGAGAGATATTATTCGTGAGGAGGTAACACCTGATGATACACGCTTACGATGAAAGGTATTTAGATGATGCAATGCGAAATCTTGGCGAAGCGGCAGATTATGCCGCAAATGCATGCAAGATGAATCTTCAAAAATTCTTTGATTTATTTGTTGTAACCGGATTTGCTACACAGTTCGGAAACGGTGTGCCAAAGATTATTTCGGGATTATCGGGAACTGAGCTGGTTCACGAAATTATTGTAAAATCAAGAATCGAGCAAGAACTTCCAGAGGTACAGACGGCGTATGATTGTTCTCCTGAATACTGGTGCGGATGGATTATTGCTTATTATCAATGGAATACGGGCAGAACCTTTAAGGATATTTTTAAAAATATATCTGCAAAAGAAATTGAGAAGTTATATCCCACACTCCACGAAGCAGCAGAAGAAAAATTTGTTGATGTGGTAAATGCTATAATCGAGAGAAAAACTAAAACAACCAAATTGCAAGAGCTTCGAAAAAATATTGGTTACTCTCAAAGAGAACTTGCCGAAAAATCAGAAGTGAATCTGAGAACCTTGCAACAGTACGAACTGAAGGCAAAGGATATAAATAAAGCAGCAACATCCACACTTCTTGCACTTTCAAAAACACTTGGGTGCAAGATTGAGGACTTGCTAGAGAATGTGTAAGAAATATTATGTTGAAAATAAATGAATGAGATATATAGTTAAAGGAGTGTAAATACATGAATATAAAAGAATTATCTTCAGAAGGAAAAATTGCATATCTTATAAAGCCAATATTAAAAGTGCTACAGGAAGCAGGTGGACAGTTGGAGCGTTCTGAGATTAAAGAACGTATTGCTGACTTAGATGACAAAATAGCTGAGTACGCTGAAATGGTCAAGAAATCAAAAAAGACCGGTAGCGAATATAAAGAGTTTAATTTTAAATTCAATTTTGCGATTAAAGATTTATATTTTAACAAGTTATTGACATATACAGATTCTTCTCCAATCACATTGACTGACGAGGGCTTGTGCGTTGATATTGATAGCCTTGATGTACAAAAAGACATTATTGAAACATCAAAAAAGCATTGGGAAGAACTTAGTCAAAACAATAAAAAGAACAAAGCTGTTGATATTAGTGACAATGAAGAAGAGCCTGAGGAAGAAGAAAAAATTAAAGATGGTTTTAAAGAAAAACTCCTTGCGGCTATCGCTAAAATGACTCCTAAGAAATTTGAAGCATTTTCAAGGGCGTTACTTAATCGTATGGGTGTGGAATTTACAGAAAAAGGTGTTCAAATAAGTAACGACGGGGGTATTGATGGTTATGGTTATCATACTGATATCAATGACTTTAGAACAACAAGAGTTGTGATTCAATGTAAGCGATATAACGTAGCTCCTGTAAGAGAACCGGAAATTAATCAGTTCTTAGGTGCAATGAATAAGTACCAAGCTGACTATGGTGTTTTCATTACCAATGGCAGATTTACCAATTCTGCAAGGAAAGCCGCAAGAGAAGGCTCACCCATTACATTAATTGATGGAAATGATTTGGTGAAGTTGGTTATCAAGTACGAGTTATACATAACTCCCGTTAAGACTTATGTGTTAGATGAATTCTATAATACTGAAGAGTAACCTTTTTATAAAAAGTATCTGCAAACGGCGGCTGACGGATGTCAGTCGCTTTTGCGTTTTTAACGACCGGAATAACCGATCGTTTTTTTATTGCAAATAACAGACAATCTCTAAGTTGTTATGTTAGAAAGAATTACGTCATAAAATTATGAGAGGTGGTAATGGTGAATGACTTTAGAGTTGAACTTTTCATAGATAATGGAGATGAAGAAAATATAAAGCTCACGAGCTTGAATGAAAAAGATATGGAACGGTGGAAAAGAAATTTAGAAGAACAGGCACTCTGTGAATACTATAACAGAAAAATAAAAATTTCAAGCCAAAAAATTTGATTTCAAAAAGCGGTTTTGCTAAAATATTCGTATAGAATAAATAGTTGCCGTTTTTTTCTGGAAAGGAGGATATTTTAGTGAAAGTAGCGGCAGCTTATATACGAGTTTCTACTGAAGACCAGATTGAGTTCAGTCCGGACAGTCAGTTAGAAAAAATAAAACTCTATGCAGAAAGAAATCAAATTTTATTACCTAAAGAATTTATATTTTTAGATGAAGGCATCAGCGGAAGAAACGCTACAAAAAGACCTGCATTTAATGAAATGATTGGTCTTGCAAAACGTAAACCAAAGCCATTTGATGTAATCTTGGTTTGGAAATACAGCCGATTTGCACGAAACCGTGAAGACAGCGTAGTTTACAAGTCTATGCTCAGAAAAGACCTGAATATTGATGTTATTTCAATCAGCGAAGATGTTGGCGATGATAAAATGTCTATTCTTTTTGAAGCTATGATTGAAGCAATGGACGAATATTACAGTATCAACCTTGCAGAAGAAGTAAAACGGGGAATGACAGAAAAAGCCAAAAGAGGCGGAGTTCTTTCAATCCCCGCTTTCGGGTACAGAGTAGAAAACAATGAGTTTGTTATAATTCCTGAAGAAGCAGAGGTTATACGTAAGGTTTTCAATGACTATATAAACGGTAAAGGGTTTTTATCTATTGCAAAATCCTTAAATGCTATAGGAGTAAGGACACACAGAGGAAATCAGATTGAAAACAGAACCATAGAATATTGGCTGAACAACCCTGTATACATAGGCAAGACCCGCTGGAATCCTAACGGTAAATTGTCGAAAAACTACACGGCAGATACGGCTATCATAAGCGACGGTACACATACACCGATAATTGATATGGAAATTTGGGAAAAAGTTCAAGAAAAAATGAAAGAACAAAAAGCAAAGTTCAGGAAATATTACAATCCTGACCGCAAAGATTTATCGCATTGGCTTACGGGTATAGTCAGATGCGAAAAATGCGGTGCTGTATTATCCAATCAGGGTGGTTTTTTCGGTTGCTCAAACAGAGGCAGAGGTACATGCAAGGGGGTTGGATATATTAAGACTGATAAACTGGATGGCATTATATTTAATACCTTGTCCGATATAACACTTCCGAATGTTGCGCTTGAATTTGCTGAACCTGAATCAGATGTCCAAGCCAATCCAAATGACGATAACAAAATCATTTCAACTCAAATCCAAAGACTTGAAATCCGGTTGGAGCGTATAAAATTAGCTTATGAAGATGGCGCGGATACACTCCAAGAGTACAAAGCAAATAAAAAGAGCATTCTCTCTGAAATTGACGATTTAAAAAAAGCGCTTGAAAAAAGTCCGGAAAAAGCACTTGAAGAAAAAGCTGAAATCTGCAAAAAAGACCTTCGAAGATTGACAGATATACTGCATGATGCAAGCATCAGCAACACTGAAAAAAACAAAGTTGCAAGGTCGATTTTCAAGGAAGTTGTCAAAGGCGGAGAGAACGGAAAGAGGATTAAAGTTGTGTTCTGGAGATAAGAATAATACTACTCAAGCAGTTGCGGTACGGACCGCCATACTGAGTTATGATGATGTTAGCCAATTTAGGATTGGCGTTTTTAACCTTTACAGGATATTCAAGATATTTCTTATATTCAAACATTACTTATTTGCCTCCTTTTCCCATGGCCATGGATTATCAAGCCAGTTGAAGCTGCTCTGATTTGCCGTTGCGAAAGCAGACAGAGGCCCGAATTCCTGCTCATATTCTTTTGTCAGTTCATTTTTCTTTTTAACAAGATCCTGGAACATTTTAAACGCTTTTTTATCGTCTTTATGAGTATCAAGATAAAGCAGCATATCATACGCCGCAAAATTATTACACTGTATTTTCTTCAATAAATCTGATTTTGTGTTTGAACAATCACTCATTCTGCGCGCCTCCCCACTGTTTACAAACCTTACCATATTCGCACATATCTAAATCCAATTCCGGAAAAATAGTACCCTGATTAAGTCCTGCGCACGGGTCATACACGTCTCCCATTTCCTGCACTGGCACAAAACCGTAGCCAACGCAGCCGCATCTGGGATACTTACAGCATAATCCGTTCATTTCTGCCATTAGTAACACTCCTTTTTATTTTTTCAGACATTTACGTCTGTAATGTATAATATGCTTTTTGTTTTAATAGGGTGAATGGTATAAGAGTGTTGACCTGAAGTTTTGGAAATACTTCTGAAACATAAAAAAACGGTGTTGTCACACCGTTTTTTTGATATTTATTTCTTCTTTTTCAGCTGTGGGAGTTCTGAGTACATTTTCTCAACTAACTCCCGTATAAATTCTCTATCCTCCGTATCAACAAGGAGCATTGGCTTCGCGCCGTCGTACGGAATTTCTTCGCTCGTCAGTGTAGCACTGCTTGAAGGTGTTATTTTAACCAGAAAGCGGTCATCGTATATTCCGCCGAACAGCTTACCATTATAATAGAGCAAATATTCTCCCATCATCTTTCTTATGGAAATATCCTCAAGCGGAGATAATAAATCCATAACATAATCAGCATATTCTTTTGTTGTCGCCATATTATTTCACTTCCGCCTTGAGCGCGTCAACCTTATCAAGTCTTTCCCATGTAACTCCCAAATCCTCACGTCCCATATGACCGTAGGAGGCGAGTGAGCGGTAGATAGGCTTTCTTAAATCAAGCTGTCTTATAATCGCATGAGGTCTCAAATCAAATACCTTTGCTATAGCCTGTTCTATTTTTTCTTCGGGAACTGTTGCAGTACCGAAAGTGTCAACCATGATTGAAACAGGGTGCGCTACGCCTATTGCATACGCGAGCTGTACCTCACATTTTTTTGCAAGTCCTGCTGCGACAACGTTTTTCGCAACCCATCTTGCGGCGTACGCGGCGCTTCTGTCCACCTTTGTGGGGTCTTTGCCGGAGAACGCTCCGCCGCCGTGACGTGAATAGCCGCCGTATGTGTCGACTATAATCTTTCTGCCTGTAAGACCGCTGTCACCATTAGGTCCGCCGACAACAAATCTGCCTGTCGGATTGATGAAAAACTTTGTGTTTTCGTCAATAAGAGCAGCTGGAACAGTAGTGAATATAACCTCTCTTTTAATATCATCTCTGAGCTTCTTAATATCAACCTCAGGTGAGTGCTGGCTTGACACAACCACAGCATCAACTCTTACAGGCTTGTCGCCGTCATATTCAACTGTAACCTGAGTTTTTCCGTCAGGGCGAAGATAGTCAAGAATACCTTCTTTGCGCACCTCAGTGAGCTTCTTTGCCATTTTGTGCGCAAGCGATATCGGCATTGGCATATATTCCGGGGTCTCGTCACACGCGTAACCGAACATCATACCCTGGTCGCCCGCGCCTGTAGAATTATCATCATCGCCGCCGCCCTCCTCGCGGTTCTCATAACCTGAGTTTACGCCCTGCGCGATATCGGGGGACTGTTCATCAATAGCGGTTACAACTGCGCAAGTGGTACCGTCAAAGCCGTATTTTGCTCTGTCATAGCCTATATCCAACACAACCTGTCTTGCAAGCTTCGGGAAATCAACATAGCAGGAGGTAGTAATCTCACCCATGATAGAGATTATACCCGTTGTGCATGTTGTTTCGCACGCAACTCTTGCCATAGGGTCTTCTTTCAATATTTCATCAAGTATAGCATCAGAAATCTGGTCACAGATTTTATCGGGATGTCCCTCTGTTACCGATTCCGAAGTAAATAATCTTTTGCTCATTACTCTCATTTCCTTTCAGGTAAGTGTATATTCTACATTAAACTATATTCTACATTAAACAGCATAAAATGTCAATATCAGCCTGCGTTTACATATGGCGGATAATTGCGATTATAATGCCTAAAATTGCGCCGCCGAAAACTTCGATAGGAGTGTGTCCCAAAAGCTCTTTAAGACGCTTTTCTGTCTTTGGAAAATCCGCCTGACGCATTGATTCCACTAACTTATTCAGTATCGTCGCCTGCTGACCTGCGCTGCGGCGTATACCTGCCGCGTCATACATCACCACGAACGACATAACTGCCGATATGGCGAACAAAGCGCTGTCAAACCCTTGTTCAAAACCTACTGCCATTGTAAGCGACATCACAAACGAAGCATGAGAACTGGGCATTCCGCCCGAGCCTACAAATCTTTTAAAATCCAGTTTTTTGTCCCATGACAGGACAATCTTTAAAGCTTGTGCCACAACCCAGCCTAAAATCGCTGTTATAAACACGGAATTTGACACGAACTGCTGTAAATATGACATAACCTACTCCTTGCTATTTTTTTCTGTTTATCAGATAGTCTGTGAGCTGACTGAGAAATTCAGCTTTATCACCGAACACGCTGAGCGCATCCTTTGCTTTCCCTGAATAAAGAGCGGAAAGCTCCTTTGATTTTTCAAGTCCAAATAGACTCACATAAGTATTCTTGTTTTCCTCCGCGTCCGAGCCTATCGGCTTTCCTAATTCGTCCTCGGTGCCTGTCACGTCTAAAATATCGTCCTGTATCTGAAAGGCTATACCAAGATTCTTAGCAAACTCGTCTACGGCATTTATTTTTTCATCTGTAGCATCCGACAGCAAAGCGCCTATCACGCATGATGAGCGGATTATCGCGCCAGTCTTTAAGGAATGCAGATATTCAAGCTTATCAGATGATATAGTATGCCCCTCGCTTTCGATATCTACTATCTGTCCGCCTATCATGCCCTCTGTTCCTGAGGAATTAGCAAGGACAGAAATCGCTTTTATAGTCCTTTGCGGATTAGCGCCGTTATATTCCGACACAATTTCAAACGCTTTATTTAAAAGCGCGTCACCCGCTAAAATTGCGATTGCCTCGCCGAACTTTATATGACTTGTTGGCTTGCCGCGTCTTAAATCGTCGTTATCCATTGCGGGCAAGTCGTCATGTATAAGCGAATAAGTGTGTATCATTTCCATTGAGCATGCAAACGGTATAATTTCATTTTCATCTCCGCCGCACATTTTCGCCGTTTCAAGCATAAGAAGCGGACGAAGTCTTTTCCCGCCCGCGAACAAGCTGTAACGCATTGCGTCGTATATCACGCTTTGCGGATTATCGCGGGACGGTAAGTATTCGTTAAGCGCTTTATCTATTTGCGCCGCTCTTTCTTTTATTATTTCTTTCATTCCTGATCCCCGCCTGTAAAATCTTCCGATACGATTTCTCCGTCCTCGTTTGTCATGAGAATGGATACCTTTTTTTCCGCCGTGTCAAGCATTTGCTGACAGCTTTTTGATAATTTTATTCCTTGTTCAAAAAGCGTGAGAGACTCGTCAAGAGTGACATTCCCGCCCTCAAGCTTTGAAACGATTTCTTCCAGCTCAGCTATTGACTGCTCAAATGTTTTATTTGCCGCCATATTTTATTCCTCCTAATACGTTCTCATAAACTTGCCGCCCATGCAATCTACAACTTTCCGACGAACTTTTGAGCGCGCTATTTGCAATATTTTTATTATTTAACTATACAATCTTTATTTCCGTCCTTTAGCCGCAGCGTAAACTCCATGCCGGATTGCATTTCCTCCGCGCTGCGGATAACGCTGCCGTCCTCTTTGGTCGGTATTGAATAACCTCTTGAAAGTGTCTGCAAAGGGCTTAGCGCGTCAAGCTTCGCAGCGTGTTCCGAAAACTGGCGCCTTAACGTCATGGTCTTCATTTTCAAACAGTTATCCATTGATTTGACGAGCGAATCAATTCTTAAATTGTATTCGTCAATTCTGTCCTTTGGTGTTTTCATTTTGAAACGCTTTAAAAGGAGCCTGCTGCTTTCTATTCGTTTAGCAATGTTTTGTGAAATACGGTTTTGGTCAGTGTTTATTCTGTTCCTGAGTTCAATCACGGACGGCACCGAGATTTCCGCCGCCGCTGACGGGGTCGGCGCTCTCAAATCTGCGACAAAATCCGCTATTGTGAAGTCTGTTTCATGACCCACCGCTGAAATTACCGGTATTTTTGACGCATAAATCGCGCGCGCCGTTATTTCTTCATTAAACGCCCATAAATCCTCAATGCTGCCGCCGCCGCGACCGACAATAAGCGTGTCCACCTCGCCCGATGCGTTAAAATACTCAATCGCTTTGACAATACTCTCAGCCGCGCCAACGCCCTGTACCTGAGCGGGGTATATCACTATCTCCGCCATCGGGTAGCGCCTTGTGATTACGTTTATGATATCTCTTACCGCCGCGCCTGTCGGGGCTGTGACAACGCCCACACGCTCGGGGAAACGTGGAATTTCCTTTTTATGCGCCGCGTCAAAAAGACCCTCGTCTTCAAGCTGTTTTTTCAGTTTTTCGTATGCTATATATAATTCTCCGACACCGTCAGGTATCATTTCCTCGATATAAAGCTGATATGAGCCGCCCGCTTCATACACGCTTATCCTGCCGCGAGCAAGCACCTTCATACCGTCATTCGGCTCAAATGCAAGCGTCATTGCAGCGGAACGGAACATAACTGCTTTCAATACTCCGCCCTCGTCTTTAAGCGTTATATATAAATGTCCGGAATAGTGGCGCTTGAAATTTGAAATTTCACCCTTTATCCATACATTATTCAGTATTATATTGTGGTCAAGGATTTTTTTGACGTAACCGTTTATTTGTGAAACGGTAGCGATTTTTGGTTCCAAATTTAAGCCTCCTTATCTGCAAGATGCGCTAAATACGCAATTCCAACGGCGTTATCCGTTGAATATTCGGGAGCGGCGAAATGTATCGTACCGTCAAGACGTTCAGTTAGTCCTTTTCTGATTATCCCGTTTGACGCTACTCCGCCGACAATAAGTATATTATGCGTTTTTGTTTCCTTTATTGCGCTGTTTATTGATTTTACAAGCGCGTCCCTTACCGTTTCCAGAACGCCCAAGGCAAGCGCGGCGCTGTCTACGGTGTCCGCCATGCGTGACGCCTTTGTTTCCACTCCCGAAAAGCTCATAAAGCTTCCGTCTGTGGATACGGGCAGTTTTACAGAATGGTCTGCTCCCATTGCCATCTGTTCAAGCGCTTTGCCGGCAGGGAAACTAAGCCCAAGCTTCACTCCGACCCTGTCTATAAACTGTCCCGCGCTTATATCCTTTGTTCCGCCTATTATTTCGTTTTCAAACGATTGTCCAATATAGCGGCTTTTTAAAATTTCCGTTGTGCCGCCTGAAATGTGTACCGATATAAAATCCTTATCGAGAAGCCCAAAAGCGCCGCAGGAATAAATACCCGCCATGATATGCCCGTCCTGATGCGAAAACTCATAAAGCGGCAGCCGAAGCGCGTCAGCTACCACTTTCCCATACCCCGCGCCCGCAAGGAACACAGGCATATACGATCCTTCAACATTTCTCGGTCTTGCGCTTATACCTACCGCGCTGACTGAGTTCATATCTATTTTCTCAGAAAGCTTTCCGAACAGCTCCGGCATAAGCTTCATATGCTGAAACACCCCGTCACTCTGACGTATCCCCCGCTCGCCGCTTTTCACATATAAAAGACGGCGCTCGCTTTTATCAGTGTCACCGTCCGTCCATGCGACTGAGGTGGTGTAATTGCTTGTGTCAAATCCGAGCGCGCTCATAGTATTTCCTTATAGACGCTTGCGAGAAGTCCGTTTACAAAGTTCGCCTCACCCTCTTCGCCGTAACGCTTCGCAAGCTCAACAGCCTCGTTTATGGCAACCTTTGCCGGAACGTCTTCAACATATTTCATTTCGAAAATTGCCAGCTTCATTATAGCAAATGAGGTTTTTGAAATTCTCGAAACAGACCAGCCCTGTTTCAGATTTTTCTTTATAAGCTCTTCAAGCTCTTCTTTGTGTGTCGTCACTCCGTCTATTATCTGCTTGATATATCCCAAGTTCGTTTCACATTCGGGACGCTCCTTTAAAAGCTCGTCAAGAATTACGTCCATGTCGTCCTCGTGCATACTCATCTGAAAAACCTGTGTGAAAGCCGCGTCTCTCGCTTCGCTTCTCGTTTGTTTTCTCATAACAGTCTGAATTTCCTTTCATAATTTTGCGCATAACTACTCATACTAAGACTATATCATAATTCTTTGGAAAAATCAAGAGTTATGCCTTGTATCAGAATACAAACGTAAAAACAGCGCAGTGATTTCACAGTTTTCCTTATAGCTTTTGGGTTTTCTTGATAAATACTCACGAAAACAACTTTGAAACCAACGTCAAAAGTTGGACTGTCAATCTTTTTTTATCATTATATCTTACCCGGTCAGATATTCACAATATCCATAAGTCCCGCATGGCACTGATTGAGCTTTAGTCCTTTTAAAGCAAATTCTTTTGCCTTAACAATATCTCCCTTACCGAGAAATCCGAGCGCTGCCATATACAGACAATGAACATTGTTCTTTTTGTCGAGATCCGCCTCATATATGAGGAAGTCGGGAAGCGATACGGCAAAATACTCAATCTTTATATTATCGTCCATGTGTGTATTTGCATAATCTATGAACGCGTCAAATCGTCTTAGAGCCTCCGCGCTGTCCCCTAACGCCTCTATCGCCTTTGCCGCATAATACATCATTTCGGGCGGCTGGTCGTTATAGTACATGGCTGACGTCAGCTCAAACTCACCTCTTGCAGCCAGCTTAAAGGCTTCATTTTTCTTTGCTTCGCTGTCATATAGATTACCAAGCATATAGTAAATATCATTGTCAAGATTACCGATCAGCTTTCCTTCACCGAGGTTATACGGATATACAAGCGCTTTTTCAAGCAATTCAATTGCTTTTTCCTTATCTCTCGTTTTTGCCATATTCATCAGCGCAATTCTGTACTGTGCGGGTATTTTACCTTCGCCGCCTTCCCATGGATGGAAATTATGGCTCATAATGCGGTTATATGCGGTTTCATACTCGCCGTTCATGTTTAGAAGCGTAATATATTCTGTGTAGAGGTCATCACGCTTCTCAAGCAAGCCGGCATTAGCATTCATATTGTTAAGGCGTTCAGAAAGAGAAAGGTTAAGCACCTTGTACAACTGATCAAGCTCAAAGAATATTCTGGCATCGCTCTTATCCATATTGAATGCCTTTTCCATCGCCGCTCTTGCCTTGTCGGCATCGTTCATCTTGTTATAGTAAGCGAGCGAAAGATTTCTATGAACCGTCGGGAGTGTTATCTTATCCGCGCAGCCTTCCCATAACTTAACGCTTTCTTCCCAGCGGAGCTTATCATAGAACAGATTTCCAAGATAATATGCCGCGTAAGCGCCGCCGTTATCTACTGCGTATTGCAGTACTTCTATATCCTCAATACGGTTCGGGAAACAGTAGAGAGGGCTTGCCTTCTCCGCCCTGTCAAGCTCTGACGAGTCATTTGTCAATGCAAATTTATAGTAATGCGCCATAGGCTCGTTCCCGTTCGGCGCAAGATTAAGAACATCATTAGCTTCATCATTGAGATACGCGGCTTTATAGCCTAATGCCAGCTCTATGTAATTGTGGTTGTCTCCGCGCATAATAGCTTTTAAATTGTCAAGTCCCTCGCCTGTCAGCTTGTAAAGCTCATACCGCGCGCCATGGTCAAGCGCGTCAATTTTGACTGTTTCACGCGCGAACACAATCGCCTCGTCAGTCCTGCCCGTAAGACGAAGAAGCGCGGTCTTTAACAGTCTGCCTCTCAGGTTATGCAATCCCTTTACGAGTGATTTTTCGATATATCCCAGAGCCTCGTCATACTCGCCGTTACCGGCGGCAATGCAAGCGAGCTGATAAAATGCTTTGTCCTGCATATTGCCGTCCCAGACAGCCTTGTAAAACGCGTCAAACGCCTTTTCCCTATTACCCATAGCCTTCAGCGCAAGACCGAGATTATAATACGGCTCACAATCATAAGGATTCGGATTTTTCCACGTTGATGATTTTATAGCGGCATTGAAGAACTTAACACTTTCCTCGAATCGTCCCTTGTTGTACAAATACTTTCCGTATCCGTTGTTAAGACGAATATCCGACACGTCACGCTTTAAGCCTTCAAGATAATACGGCTCGGGCGAATATGTCGCATGACGGTACTGTTCAAGATGTGTTGCCGCAAGGAACAGCTGTTCATTTGTTTCAAGCTTTTCAGGTTCGGGGATTTCCTCAGCCGGAGACGGAACAGGCTCGCTACTCTTAGTTGGCGCGCATGAAAGGATTTCCTTGCCGTCCTTTATAATTTTGCACACTATTTTTTTATCTGCCGTGTTTGCGCTAACGCTTGTTTCAAATACCTCCGCTGTCTTCAAATCCAAAGCGCCGGAATATATTGTCTCATCATCCGCCGTAAGCTCGATATTCGCCTTAATACCAACGGGAGTATAGAAAACGAGGTCTATTTTACTGTCCCCTATTTCCATGTTAACAGCCACTTCGCATGACGCGTTTTTCACAGCGCCGACTGCCTTATACGGCATGAAATACTGAACAAATGACTTTTCCTCGTATGGCTTTAAAAAGGTAAAGTCCGGCTGATTATCGGTAAACATACCGGTCATAAGCTCAATATACGGACCGTTTTCATCGGTCAGATTTCTGTCCCAGGCGCGTCCGAAATCGCCGTTACCCCACGTCCACTGTTTCTTACCGGGCGAAACGTGATGGTCTGCTATGTGTAAAAGTCCCGCTTTTTTCTCGTAATCGTAGTTACCAATAAAATTAAAATCGGAGTGATACGCCATATATGAAGTAGGAACGGGAATATTTTTATAGCGTGAAATATCCGTACCGGGAGCATAGTCAACCTTGTAATAAACTCCGTCAGCAATCGGGAACGATGAAACGGCTCTCTTGCCGTGGTCCATTACCGCGTTTACGTCCGGCGGAAAAATTGACTGGGTGTAGTCATTGACTGCGACAGCCGGATTTGCCCACCAGAGAAATGTCTGAGGTCTGTCTGTCGGATTGTAAACCTGTCCCTTTATTTCAAGATATGCCTTGTCGGGATAAACGGTGAAACCAGCCATACCCTTTGTGTGGAACATTTTTTCCGTTTCACCCACCCATACGGTGACGGAACCGTCAGCATTCTTATTGATTGTATAATCCACGGGATCAAAGGTTGACGGTCTGTGGTGCTGCGGCCAGTTAAATTCAATACCGCCGGATATCCACGGTCCTGCCAGTCCTACAAGAGCCGGCTTTATAACTTCGTTATAGTAAACAGCGTCATAACCGTTTGTCTTATCATAAAGACGTTGAATTTTACCGCCTATCTCCGGCAAAATCATAACCAGTATGTAATCGTTTTCCAGATATATCGCGTTGTATTCCTTATCTACCTTTACGTCTGAAACGCCCTCGCAGACGGGATGCGGATAAACGCGGCCGCTTGAACCCTGATAAACTCTTTTCTCAAGAAACATCGGGTTCTTGTCATACTCTGAAATCTCATAAGTAGGTATTACAACCTTTTCCTGCCTTAAAATTACCTCGCTCATTTTTCGTTCCCTCCGGATATTTTAAAATTATTGTCTTTATTATACATCGTAGATTTCAAAAGTCATTAAGTATTATTGCTCCAAAATATAAAATTATTGCTTTTTCCGAATGTATATGTTAAGATAAATCTAAGGGAGTGAGTTTTATGGGAAAATATAATGAAAATATAGCTGATGAGTCAATATGGCTTACATCTACTCCGACCCAAACATCTCTTACATTGCCGTTCTATGTCACTGAAGCCGGACATTTTTATGCGGAACATGACTATGAAGTAAACCGTGATTCACATGACAGCTATCTTTTTATGTACACTCTGAAAGGATGCGGATTGGTTACAAGCGGCGAAACCTCTGTCGAACTGCCTCTTGGAAGCGCGATTATAATAGACTGTCATAACAGCCACAGTTATTCTTCACAAGGCGGCAAATGGGAGTTTCTTTGGGCGCATATCAAGGGCAACGAAATTAAAAGCTTTTTTGATATTCTCTATCCAAATAATATTTTTGCTGTTAATATAAGAAATCCTGAGAAACTTATAACCAAAACAGAAGAATTAATATCCAAAATAAATGAAAAAGGCGTTTTGAATGATGTGCAGTTATCCGCCGTATTGCATGAAATCTTTAATACACTTATTGAAGACAGTCTCAGAACTGAGCAGGAGAAAAGCCGTATACGATACTCGGAATTTGTAGAGTATGCGGTATCCGAGGTGCATAAAAGGTATTCTCAAATAATTACGACAGACGATATAACCGCTGATATCCCGTTGTCAAAATACCATTTTATACGTGTATTTAAACGTATTATGGGAACAACACCGTATAATTACCTTATGAATTACAGGATAAACAATGCAAAAATATTTCTTCGGACTACGGATTTGTCCGTGTCCGAAATAGCCGAGAAATGCGGCTTTTCGGACACGAGCAATTTTATTGTACAGTTTAAAAAACATACAGATCAAAAACCACTTGAATACAGACGGTATTTCCTGTCTTAGAGCTCTTTCACCTCATACTCCGGATTAAATGCATCTGATAGTATGTAGTCATAAATTGCTGATTTAAACGCGCGAACCTCCGCAAAATCAGCCTCTAAATCAAATCCGCAGAACAATAGCTCCGCTTTTCCTTTTCTTACTTCAAACAGAGGTGAAAAAGGAGTATTGTCAACGAAATTAGGAACAGCTTCCACTATCGGTTTAAAGCTATTACCGAATGCCGATATGTCAATTCCTTTCGAGTTATCAAGCAGTTTTTTCCATTGGTAATCGGGATATTTCTCCGTCGGGAAGTTCTTAAATATCGGATGCATATCATCAATCATCGCGCCGCATGGCTTTTGCGACGGAAAATGCACCGGCGACCAGAACACCGGAATAAAGCTGCCTTCTATCGTGTTTTCAAAACAGCCGGCAGTAACTATACCCCGTCCGCCTGTTCTGATTATTTCATCAAGCTCAGACTTTGTTTTTATTATCCTGACATCTTTATGAACAGGCTTATCTTTAAACACGTAAATATTCCATGAATTTGTATATTCCCCTACCGACACCTTAACTGTAAGACGTGATGACGTTTTGACTGCGTCAAGCGGCACTCTGATTTTAGTATCCGTTGTTTCTGTTTCGTAGAATAAATCGCTGCCGTTATATATTTTCACGCTGAAAACAGGTTTTTCAATTCGCGTTTCGCCATAATCATAAAGGTCAAGCTCTGCTTCCAGTATTTCTGTGTTTTTGAATATTCTTTTAGCCTTGAAAAGCGGCACGACGCAGTTACAGAATTGTCTGAATTTTTCCGGCTTAATCAGGCCCTTACTGTCATAGAACACATCCAGTATTCCGACTGTAGCAGTGCTTTGTCCTGTGTAGTCGATAAGTGATAAAAGCTCAAAGCCGCCGAAATCTTTAGTTCTCAGAGCCGCTTCAATATCCTCCTTATACAGCTTCACAGCCATGTCACCTGAGGCTTTGATATATTCATTTAGCCTATGGTATACTCCTTTTGAAATCATAGCCTTTTTAATCGCATCAAAATTTACGGGCAATATATTTCCCGTATACTTCTCCGTAATATCAACATCGGGATATACACAGTATTGTCCTGTTTCAAATGATATAACGGGAACCGGCACATCATTTACGGCAGCGGAATAGTCAGTAGACGTATTATCGGCTACAATATCATGAATATCCTGTATTCTGACCTTGTGTCCGCCCGCCTCATACGCGCACAGATAATCCTCGCACGGCAAAACAGGATGGTCAAAGTTTGTAGTCAGCGTGTAGATACGCCGTCCGTCATACGCTTTTATTTGCGTTATGATATCGTCAAGCAATTCAAAATCGCCCATATTTTCGTTCCCGTTCGAGAACATAATGAAACACGGATGATTTCCGTAGGTCTTTGAAATTGTGACTGCCTCCTGTGTATAGTACGCGCGATGCGCGCTGTCCTCGCCAAGCTCCAGAGCGCATACGTCACGGTTCAGCCATAGCGGCATTTCCACCGATACATATATACCCGCTTCATCAGCGGCGTTAAAGGCGCACTCAGGCGGACACCACGCATGAAAACGTACATGGTTTAATCCGTAGCTTTTGATTATGTTGAAATTCCTTCTCCATATCTCAATATCCGTCGGCGGATAGCCTGTTATCGGATATTGGGCGCAGTCTATTGTGCCGCGCAGGGCTATGGGCTTATCATTTAGAAGTATCTGCTTGTTTTCCGTTCTGATTGTCCGCATACCGAAGGTGACGCTCTTTTCATCTACCGCGCCCTCACACTCATATTTGACGTTAAGCGTGTAAAGAGATGGATTATACTCATCCCAATATTGAATATCCTCAATGTCATAGCTGAGATATTCCACCTGCTTTGAATTAAACAGCTCACGTGAAAAGCATTTCGTATCAAGCGCTTTTCCGTCAGGCGCGGTAACTGACATTGAAAGCTTAGCGCTCCGTCTTTCAAACGGCGAATATACGTCGCATGTTTCAGTGAGCTTTACGTCTATACCGCTCTTTCTCGGATAAACCTGTATATTTTCAAGATGAAAAATTTCCTCGCACTGAAGCTCAAGTCTGCCGATAATACCATTCCAATAGCCTTGCGTATCAATACTGTATCCGCTTGCCATCATGTCTATATTCAATAGATTTCTGTTGTCAATACGCAAGGTCAATATATGCTTTCCCGCGCTCAATTTACCTGTCAGATTATAGATATGCGGCGCTGACAATTCAACTGTCTGCCTGTCAATTTTTTCACCGTCAATCCATAATTCAGACGCAATATTCACGCGTTCAAGGAATAGACGTATACATTTCCCCTCAAACTCATCCGGAACAATAATTTCCTTTTGCAGCCACAGCGGCGCAATATATTCATACTTTTCTCTCGGCGCGCGTACCGCCTCCTTGGTGAGTTCATTATAATATTCCTGTTTTTTCCCGATTTGGTTACTGCACGTCGAACCGGGCAGCATAAATCCGCTGTCCTTAAATTTTTCTTTATAGTATTCGTCTACAATACCACGGTCGTTATAATCTGTTTTATATGCCCATTCTCCGCTCAAATCTAAAACTTTCATATAAATATCCATAGTCCTGACCTTTCTGCCCACAATCAGCAATGAAAACTTTAACATCCTTATCGTGGGCAGATAAGGCGTTAAATGGATATTTTGCCCACAAATATCCGAAGTTAAAGGATAGCTTTCTGTCGCGCTCTCAGATATTTCAATATATGCGCGCATCGCCAACCCTGAATACCAAAAAGCGCAGTCCTATCTGATTTGGGATCGGGCAATTCTGTAATGTCAAGCAAATAAAAATCTATCATTTCCCCGCTCCGTCCCCGCTCAAAACAAATTCAAGCGTCAGAATATTCATATCATTTTCACGTTTATAGTTAACGGTATCGGCAAGCTGTTTTATAAGTCCTATTCCCATTCCGCCGTTGTCAAGCTCATCAAAATCCTTATCCGCCTGCTCTGATAAAATCGGGTTGAATGGAATACCGTTATCAGAAAATGCAATAACCAATACGCTGTTTCGATTTTCAAATGAAGTATTAATATCCGTCGCCTTGGAATAATTTACTATATTTACAAACACTTCCTCACAGGCTAAATATACCTTTCTGCCGTCTGAACTCTTGCCGGCATATTTAAGCGCTTCCTCGCGAAGTTCGGATAATGCGGATAATTCCGGCTCTAAACTGACTGTCCGCTTTGAATTACCACTATAATACAACGCAAGCACGGTATAATCATCAAACTGCTCCGCGCCGTCAGCAAAGGTCCAAACCCTATCGTCCAGATTCTTTACCGCCTGTTCTGCTCCGCTTGCGTCTTGAATGGCGGATTTTAAACGTTCATCGCCAAAAAAGTCATTTTGCGTATTAACTGATTCTGTAACACCGTCTGTATAAATCAGTATACCGCTGTTAGTTTCAAGCTTTACAGACCCGTCAATTATGCCCGCGTCCTCAAAAATCCCCAGCGCAATACCGGAATCCACCTCGAGAAAATCTGCATCTTCTCCGAAAATCACAGGTCTTGTATGCCCTGCGTTTGCATAGCTGAGTATGCCGCTCGACGTATCCAATACTGCCGCGAACACAGTTGCAAACATTCCCTCCGGATTTGAGCTGCACAGCGCGTCATTGACAGTATTCAGCGCCTCCGCCGGATTCAAACCCGAGTTAAGATAATCTTTTAGCATCGTTTTCGCCATTGCCATAAACATTGCCGCGGCAATACCCTTACCGGACACATCGCCTATCACAACACATACGTTGCCATCCTGCCTTTTAAAGCAGTCATAAAAGTCACCGCCGACTGTTTTTGCGGCTTGTGCTTTTGCGTAAATTTCATAATGCTCATCAGTAAGCACTGTTTCTAACGGAACAATTCCGCTCTGGATTCTGCCCGCAACTTCAAGCTCAACGTTTTTTTGTACGCGCTCGGCGGTCAGCTTTTCAATACTGCTTAAATACTCGCGTATATCTTCAGACATTTTTTCAAATGAATCCGCAATCTCCTGCATTTCATCTCCGGAGCATATATTAAGCGGCTCAAAATTCGCTCCGCCTTCAGTCACAAATCCCTTCATACGATTGGAAATCTGCTTGACAGGCACAAATATTTTCCTGCGCATTGCAATAAGTTCAACAAGGAATACTACTAACAGTACTGCTATCATAGGAATGATAATTAACAATGCCTCTTGTATTTCCTGATGATAAATCACATCGGTGCGGTAGTCGCTGCCAATAAGGGCTATGATATTACCATCACTATCGCGCACCGGATAAGTCCACGAATATACACTGCCGAAGCTGTTGTTCTCCGTGTACGCCTTCGCAAGTTCATCTCCGTTTAAAGCCGTCTGCTCCTGCTCCGTCAAAATTCTGGGCACCTCAACATTAAGACCTCGTTCCTCCGAAACAATTTTATCCTTTTCGTCATCGAATGCCACTGTCATGATAAATCTGACATTCTGCTCGCTCTGATTTGGTATATACAGGTAGAGATACTCCAATTCAAAGCTGCGGCAGATGCTTCTGAGCATCTTGCGGGTTTTTGTGTACAGTTCATCTGATGATTGCAGTTTACTAAAATCAACGCTCTCTATCACCTGCGCGGCAACAGACGCTCCGCCTCTGGCATACCGCGCGCTTTGCAGTCCTATCCGACGGGCGTCATACACAAGACTGATTGCGCCCGCAGTCATTACCGCCAATAAAATTGCCGTAACAAACACAGTAATAGTTTGCTTAAAAATTGAATGTTTCATAGTTTTCAGACAATATTAAGACGCTTCGAAAAACCCGTCATATTAAACACGTCCATAATCTCCGCGGAAACATTTTTAATCGTCAGATTTTCATTCATTTTTTTATGCGCCGCTACAATCTGACGAAGCCCCGCCGACGAGATATATTCAAGCGCGCTCATGTCAATTATAAGCTCCGTCACCGACTTATCAAGCGCATCAAGCTCTGCGCCAAGCTCCGGCGCAGTCTGCGTGTCAAGCCAGCCGTCTATTTCAAGTACGGCTGTATTCCCCTCCACAGTCTTTTTAATAGTCATTTAATTTTCCTCCTTATTTATCGCTTTATCGCTGAAAAAATCATCGTCAAAAAAATTCAGTTTGTCGAGAGCGCTGATTGCGTTTTCAAGATACTTGTCATCAGTAATAGGCCATTTATATCCCAGACGATACAGCGTCTCGGTGGTGAAGCTGTTGTCATAGTCAATGCTGTAAATTTTCCTGTCATCGCGCGATGTATAGGCGATAAGTCCCGATACAGCGTCACTGTTTTCATGCTCAGCCGCGTAAGCTCCTACAGCCTCTATAAACTTGCTGTCCGGCACGATTTCTATCTCAAAGCCGTATTCCCTCATCGCGTATATCACATCACCCATGAAAATTCTGTGGCTGTTCGTTGCGTGATAAACCGTAAAGCGTTTGTCCGTGCCGGCGGTTTTAAGAACCGCCGCCGCAGTCGAGTCAATTGGTGAGAACTCGACATTCACGTTCATGCCTCCTACCGGGAACTTGCCCACTGCCGCATATCCGCGCAATCTGCGCAGGAACCCGTTAGTGATGAAGTTAATCTGGAATTCGCCGTCGCTTTGGCGGCTCATCAGATTACCCACTCTTATTACCTTAGCATTAAGTCCTTTTTCCACGGCTTCGAGCACGGCTCTTTCGGCAATGAATTTTGTTCTGATATATTCGTTAGTTATCCTCTGTCCGAAATACAGATCATTTTCTTTGATTTTTCTGTTCTCCTCAGGCTTTCCATCCAGTCCTTCGCCGCCAATGGATACCGTTGAAATCTGTATCAGTTTCTTATCCGTCTCTTTGCACAGCTCAATCAGATTTTCCACACCATACACATTGATTTTCTCAAGCAAATCACCTGCCGCGAAGTGCTTAACGCACGCGGCGCAGTTAATCAGCGTGTCAAACGGCACATCTTTGAGCTTTTCAACCTCAGCCGCGTCAGTTATATCGCCGTCTATGCATATAATTCTATCTCCAAACAGCTCGGTATATGGCGAGTCGAAATAGTACATCAGCATATTCATCATGCGTCGCTCGGGAGATTCATAGCTGCCCTTGCGTACCAGACAGTAAGCCTTTCCTTCATAATTGTCGATAAATTCTTTAAGCACGTGAATTCCCAAAAATCCCGTCGCGCCAGTCAGCAGAATGTCGCCTATCGGCTCTGTCTTTACCTCGTCGGCATTCCTACTATCGTTTGTGGCAATCAGTTTGCCGATAGCGTGATATGAATAATCCGAAAGTTCGTCTTTCTCCACGACGTCCTCAGGCTCATCCTTGTATACGACCTCGGCAAGAGCGCGTACCGTCGGATACTTGAATATATCCGCATATACCAGTGGAATCTTCTCATTCAGGCACATTACCGCAACCTTTGACGCGGCAAGCGATGTGCCGCCGATTGCAAAGAAATCATCATCAATGCCGACATTTTCCATACCGACCGCCTTTTCAAACATCTCACACAGCTTCTTCTGGCGTTCGTTCTCAGGCGCAACATATCCCGCTCTATCAGCGCTTATCTCAGGCTTTGGAAGCGCGCGCTTGTCAATCTTGCCGCCCGGAGTAACAGGCATAACGTCAAGATGAACATAATGCGTCGGAATCATATATTCCGGCAGAATCGGATTCAAAAATTCGCGCCATTCGTCAGCGGTATAGTCTGCTCCCGTATAGTAAGCGGCAACGTATATCGTGCCGTTTTGCTCAACCGTAGTTACAGCAGTTTCAACTATACCGTCCTTTTGCAAAATCGCGCCCTCAATTTCAGAAAGCTCCACACGATAACCTCTTATTTTAACCTGAGAGTCAATTCTTCCGATATATTCTATATTTCCGTCGCCCTTCATTCTCACCAGGTCGCCGGTGCGGTACATCCGCTCCTCATCACGGCATGTTGCAAACGGGTTATCTATAAATACCGCGGCTGTTTTTTTGGGCAGGTTATTATATCCTCTTGCAACCTGACGTCCTGCGTGGCACAACTCGCCCGATGCTCCCACCGGAACACGCTTCATATTCTCGTCAACGATATAGCTGCGAACGTTAAGCTGCGACTTTCCTATTGGTATATTTTTATATTCCCTGTCCACTACAAACTCTGTGGAGGATACAGTGTTTTCGGTAGGACCATAGCCATTTACCATTATGTATTTACGGTCATAGAACCGCTTAAACTTCTCACCGCCAAGCGTTAACATTCTTAACGCACAATCGCCTGTCAGCATTTCCGCCACCAGCTCACCCATCTGCGTCGGGAAGCTGCTTACCGTTATTCCGACATCTTCAAATGCACGGCAGACCTCGACAGCATCCTTTCTGATGCTTTCCGGGAACAGGTAGAGCGCTGCTCCGACTGTCAGTGGTACAAACAAATTATGTACAGACGCGTCAAAGCAGAAGCTTGCAAACTCGCCGTATATATCCTCCGGCACAGGCTTATAGAATACAGTCTCATACTGAATGAGGTTTACAAGATTTCTCTGCTCAATCATTACTCCCTTAGGCTTACCGGTTGAGCCGGAGGTATATATCATATATGCTAAATTCTCCGGCTTCGGGGCTGTAAATTCCGCTGATTTTATAAAGTCTTCACTCTCTTTTTCAATATCATCAAGATATATGATATTCTTATCGTAATCCCGAACAAGCGGCGCATATTCACGGATTGCCAACAGATTTTGCGAGCCGCTGTCTGAGAGCATATATTCCAGTCTGTCCTGCGGATATTCGGGGTCAAGCGGTACATATGCGCCGCCCGCCTTCATAATGCCGATATACGCCGCAACAAACTCTCGTGTTCTACCGCATAGTATTCCCGCGACGTTTTCGCGTCCGAATCCATCTTCGGTAAGCTTTTGGGCAATATAATCAGACATTCTGTCAAGCTCTTTATAGGTTATGCTTCCGTTTTCGTCAATAACCGCAGTGTTATCAGGATATTCGCTGACAGCCGCGCCAAACAGGTCAACAAAGGTCTTTCCTGTAAAGCGCGGGTCATTTATCATTTCTGTCTCCTCATCAAACAGTAAATGAATATCCGCCGGAGCGGCACCGAGTGAGAGAGTCTTTGCTGTAATCTCAAAGTTTTGAAGCATATATTTTGCCGTTTCATCCTCAAACATATCGCTTCTGTATGTAAGTCCAAAATTGTACTTTCTGTCTTTTAATTGGATTGACAGCGACACCGGCGCTTTTGCGGCATTTAGGGAAAGTTCAACCGCTTCAGCCTTTTCGCCGCCGATATTGTCAAATTCAAAACTGTCGCCCTGATAAACAACCATAGCATTCGGAACTATGTTAAACTTGCGGCTGATTTCGGGGAACGGATAAATGTCGTTATCCATCATTCCCATAATCTCGCTTTGAAGCGTGTTGAAATATTCTTTCGCGCCGACATCGGTTTTACAGATAACCGGCAGCGTCTTAACCAGCATTCCGACTGTTTCATTAAGACGGGAATCATTTCTGCCGTGATAAATGGTTGTAAACACCGATTTATTATCGAAATTATATCTTGCGAGCATTGCGCCGAACACACCGATAAAGAACACATTTTCAGTAATACCGTACTTTTCACATAATGCCTTTACTTCGTCATGGCTCAGACTTTCACTCGTCATATACACATTGCCGACCTTCGGATCACCTCCGCTTTTATCGGGATAAAAGTCGTTATTTCCGCCACAGTCCTCAAATATTGACGTGTAATAATCCTCCGCGTTTTTATACGCATCGGTTTTAAGCAGTTTTTCATTATCAAGAGCCGCGTCATAGGCGGTATATACCTCTGTCTCAAGCGCTTCTCCACTATATGCTTTGTTTATATCCTGTATGATAATCCCCAAAGACGTACCATCGGCAATCAGATGATGCAAGTCCATAAACAGGTAGCTGCCGTCATGCGTTATGTGAATTTCAATGCGGAACAACTGCTCATTGAACAGTCCGAACGGACGCACAAGCGTTTCCTTATCCATGTCTGAAATAATCTCCACTTCAAATGGCAAATCATCATTTCTGCGCTGACGGATTTCTCCGTCCTCGTCCATGAAAAGCTGAACCTTCAGATACGGATGCGCCGCAACGGTCTGCTCAATCGCGTCCTTTAGCTTCTGCAAATCTACTTTCGTATCAAGTTTAAACAGATACGGTATATTGTATACCGTTGTTCCCATGTTGGCGGTGCAGTCGATAAACACACCCGCCTGAGTGTTTGTGAGCGGATATATTTCACGTTTTTCATTCTTCTCTGACTTTTGCGCGCCAAGAAGAAACTTTTCAAGCTGAATAACAGTCGGGTTCTGCTTCAAATCACTCGTTTTTATAACCGCGTCAAATTCCTTTGCCAGCAATACGTTAAGTCTTATCGCGCTCACAGACGTCAGACCTGCGTAATAAATATCGGTTGTGATTCCGAAATCTTCATGTCCTATAGCTTCTTTAACGCAGTCATATATACGCTTCTGGATTTCCGTCTTTGGCTCTACCTTTTCCTCAACCTTCTTTTCCGGCTTCGGCAAAGCGCGCTTATTAACCTTCTGGTTCTGGTTAAGCGGTATAGACTCAATCTGCATCGTTACCGCCGGAACCATATACGGCGGCTTTGTTTCCATTATGAAGCTGTTTAATTTATCTATATCTATTATTTCGTCCGATACTATATACGCGGCAACATATTTACCTCCGCCTTCCTCATCAAACGCGGCAACAGTCGCGTCCTTTATACCGGGGAAACGGCGGATTATTTCCTCAACCTCGGTAAGCTCTATACGGAATCCGCGTATCTTCACCTGACCGTCGCGGCGACCGACAAACGAAATGTTTCCATCGTTTAAGTATCGCACAATGTCGCCTGTATGATATACTCTTTCATAACCCGGCTCGTCCGTATACGGATTTCTCTTGTATACCTCCGCAGTTTTATCAGGACGGTTTAAGTATCCGCGCGATACCTGTCTGCCAGAGACAACAAGCTCGCCGCACGCACCCGGAGGCAGTCGGTGTCCTTTAGAATCCACGACATAAAGTTTTAAATTATTCACCGGCTTTCCGATGGGTATATCATCATAATACTTATCCATATAGAACGCCGTGGTAAATACTGTACACTCGGTAGGTCCGTAAACATTTAAGAACTTATAATTCGTCGGCGGCTCCAACGGAACAAGCTTTTCGCCGCCAATTGAGAGATAGCGAAGAGAATTATTCTCCATCATCGCCAACTGTCTTCCCACCTGCGTTGTTATAAAGCTGTGGGTTATCTGGTTTTTCTCGTAATATTCGTTTAAGGCTATTAAGTCAAGCCGTATATCCTCACATATGATATGTGACTCCGCACCGATTGTAAGCGGACAGAAAATATCCATCATACTCGCGTCAAAGCCGTATGACGCGTATGCAGCGACATGACAGGTATTGTCAAGTTCATAGAATCTGTGATACCAGCGGCAGAACGCGGTAATATTGCCAAATTCAAGCATACAACCCTTTGGTACGCCTGTTGAACCGGAGGTATAGAGCAGTATAAACAAATCACTGGGCGACGGCTTTGGAAGTTCCTTTGTATACTCAGGCAAACTCGGTATATCATCAATCAAAAGAACTGGACCGCCGTATCCAGGAACAAGCTTTCTCATTTCCTCCGTTGTAATAAGCAGCTTTGCGCCGGAATCCTCAAGCATAAACTGTAATCTGTCCTGCGGATACGTATGGTCAAGCGGCTGATACGCACAGCCCGAACGCGCTATACCCACTGAGGCAATCGCCATATATTCGCATCTTGGTATAAGCACGGCGACAACGTCCTCGGTATGGAGTCCCTGACCGATTATATACCCTGCCAGATTTCTTGTTATCTTTTCAAGCTCGCCGTATGTTATTTTTGTATCGCGGTAAACCACCGCGGTTTTATCCGCATTAGCTTCCGCCGCCTCCATAAACATATCAACAACTGTCTTTGTATAATCGTAGGAAACCTCAGTCATATTAAAGCTGTCCAGTTTTCCCTCCTGCGCCTTTGACAGTATCGACACATCAGAAACACGACGGCAATTCAGTATGGAACTCATCGCGGAATCGTATGATTCTAAAATATTATCTATTGTCTCTTCGTCATACAAATCTACCCGGTATTCCGCTGTCAGATAATACTCGCCGTCCTTAAGCCATGCCTGCACAAGCAAGGGTTCCTTCGGCAAATCAAGTAGCAAATCCTCTTTAGTTAAAATTGTGTCACCTATCTTAAAACCATCGGAGAACTCCGCCTGATATGCGAACAATAAATCTGCGCTGATTCCATACTTTGCGGCAATATCTGAAAACGGGAATATATCGTTTGCCATGGAGTTCATAAGCTGCTCCTGCAATCCTTTCATGTATTCGCTGACAGTTGTATCATCGTTAAACGAACAATAAACCGGCAGAGTCTTAACCAGCATA
>JAFLUB010000036.1 GCA_022509025.1 Oscillospiraceae bacterium
TAGTAATGCGATCGCCAAATCTCATTTCTATTATATCAGGAGGTTTTCTTATACTAAAGTGTTTTTATCTACCACCAGTAAAACTGGTGGTTTAATTTACGCCTATTCGGCACCAAGAACTGCGGCGATTTTGTGATTCACAAAATCGCCGCAGTTATTTTTTTAATCAGTAAAGTATACTGATTAAATTTTTTATATTTCAAAATTTAATTGGATGCTATTTCTGTTTTTCTTTGCGTCATAGAGAAGATGATCCGCCTTTTGAACCAGTTCATCCATCGTGCCTTCCCCATAATATCCGCCGATGCTGACCGACAGATGCATATCAGGAAATTCATCAAGCATAATTTCGCTGACTTCCCTACGCATCTGCTCTAATCGCATGGAAAAGATATCCTTTGGAATGTTGCGGAACACCAGAACAAACTCGTCACCGCCAAACCGCATCAAAGAATCCGTTTCGCGTATACAGGATTTCATTGCCTCTGTAACAGCCTTCAACGCCAAGTCACCCGCATGATGTCCCCATGTATCGTTTATTTTCTTGAATTTGTCCACATCAATATATCCCACAGCATATTCACCGGGTAATGCGGCAAGCTGCTCATCATAGTACTGACGATTATATGCGCCTGTCAACGCATCAAGATAAAGTTTACGATTATACTTGCTGATCTTCTCTACAAAATCATTTGCGCCCCAGGCGCCAATCATAGTTTCATCAGTCAGATTGGCAAGCATCTCTACTACGAAGGGTTCGCCTTCAATCTCAACGTACATCGCCGTAATCAGATACACCTCGGAATCCAGAAATTCGAACTTGCGGGAAAGCCGTTTTTGGCTCAGCGCACGCATTGAGACACAATGCTCACAGCGAACATCCTGATTCCAGAAATCGAAACATCGGCCGGATTCCCGGAGAAGCTCACAGTTCTCGTTAATGCAGCACTGTCTATCTGTCGGAGGTTCAACAATCCGTACAATGTCAAACGCCCGGCGCAGCTCTCTAATCATTAGATTTACTTCCTCACGCGTCATAGAAATATCCATAGCCTTTCTGCCCACAAATTCAGCAATAAAAAATATCAACGTACTTATCGTGGGCAGACAAGACGTTAAATGAATATTATACTCATGCGCGTTTTTTCGAAGATTTGCGAAAAATACTCACAGGAGCAATTAAATCTGTTAACATAATTTTTCGAATTAACTTTTTCCTAAAAATCAACTTATTTAATTATACAGCGAAACTGTGATTTTTTCAATAGCCATTCATAAAACAAGAAAATAAAAAATTCGGGTTTTCGCAAAAACCCTTAAACTACAAACAAAACTCACCACTCGGAGCACCCTGTAGCGACTATCGGCTTATAGCCGATAGCCACTACAGGCGAGTTTTGCTAAAAGCAACACTGTCACGGTACACCGTCTGGTGAGTTTTTTCGTTGAGCATCTGAATTCAATCAGCTCCTCAGAGCTGTTGCCCCCCGAATGTTTGCAAACTTAAAATTCAGATAAAACATCACAATACTTCACTATTCGTCTAAAAATATATGGTATCAATATGTACGACCGTCGATAATATCCTGCGTAACCTTATCTGTGGTATATATATCGTCATCCGACACAATCCACTTATCAACGGTCTGCCCATCTTTCAGAGCAAAGGCAGTATCAAATATCTGCTGAGCCAAAAGAGGTGTACACTCCACAGTGCAGTTCAGCTCACCGTTGAGAACAGCCTCAAAGGCACTCTTAACTCCATCGACACTGACAACCTTGATGTCCTCGCCCGGCTTCAGACCTGCTTCCTTGATTGCCTCAATGGCTCCCAGTGCCATATCATCATTATGGGCAAAAACACCATCGATATGGTCATTGGACGCTAATAGAGATGCCATGACATCTCTGCCCTGGTCACGGGTAAAGTCACCTGACTGGCGTGCGGCAATCTGAATATTCGGACAATTGGCAGCTATATAGTCATCAAAGCCCTTCTCGCGTTGAATAGTAGCCGAAGCACCTATGGTACCCTCCAATTCCACCACTACGCCGTTGTTGCCAATCAGATCCTTCATGACGATAGCGGCCTGCTCTCCTGCCCAAACGTGGTCGGATGCAATCATGGTGGTATACAGGCTGTCATCGATGCCGGAATCAATACCGCGATCCACAAGTATAACGGGTATATTGGCATTCTTACACTCGGTCAGGACCTCCTCCCAGCCGGTCTCGATTACCGGTGCAAAGGCAATCACGTCAACGCCCATATCGATAAAGCTACGGATTGCCTTAATCTGATTCTCCGGATCCTGCTGCGCATCAGCGAAGTGTAGTTCTACAGTGTCGGTGTTGCGAGCAGCATACCACTGGATATCAGCGGTCTCGGCATCCCGCCAACCGGATTCCTGTCCAATCTGGGCAAAGCCTAAGACCAGCTTCTCATTCTTAGTGCTCTTAGTACTGCTGGTGTCGCCGCATGCCGCCAAAGACAGGCACAATACCGATACCAGAAGCATGGAAATAAATCTTTTCATTTTATTACTTTCTCCTTTCTATTTTACAAAAAAGTTTGTTCAGTTTACTCATGATCCTCATTCTCGATCCGATGCTTTGCCGCATTCCGTATCTTCTCGGCAATTTCAGGAGACAGTGGTTGTGGCTCAAACAAGGGATAGTCGAAATAATAGCCTTGCACGAGATCAACACCGCACGCAATAACTGTTTCCATCTCCTCTTCCGTTTCAACGCCCTCGGCAAGTACGAGGATTTGTTTTGTCCGGGCGAGTCTGACCAGGTTGTGAATAATCATCCGGCGGCTGATATCATTGTTGCAACCACTGGTAATGGAGCGATCTATCTTGATGATATCGGGTTGGATGTCAAGCAGAGCATACTCGCTGTTATAGCCGGTACCGAAATCGTCTAATGCTATCTGTCCGCCCCATCTCTTGATCATTTGCCGTTTGTGGACGGCGCAGTTCTCATTGGAACTCTCGTTCTCCAATATCTCTATAACGATACGCTTCATCAGCTGTGGATGATTTTTCTCCAGTGCAGCCTCGTCTTCCGGCTCCAATCTGCTGTTAGCTATAGAATTAACGAATATGTGGGTGTTTTTCGCTATCTGTCCCCTATCTACCAGATCCTGAAAATCAGCAAGAGCCTTTGTCCAGGTCAGACGTTCTATCTCGTAGAGCTTAGCGCCGTTCTTAGCGGCTCGCAAAAGGTCCAGCGGGGACTGGAATATATCTGACTTCACCCGCATGAGTGCCTCATACCCGTAAACCTTACCTGTTTTGGCAGAGATAATACTCTGGAATGCATACTGCACGCGGCTCTCATCGATTATGCGGTTCATCTCTTCCACGCCGGTAAACAGGACGGAATCGGTCACATAGGTTTTCATATTAAATTCCGCAATCTCTCCCTTGGTGGAATGCTTAACGGTATACATGGCGAAATCCGCATATTTCATCAGCATCTCATATGTCTGTGCATCATCAGGATACCAAGCCACACCAATGCTGGCGCGTATTCTGAAATGAGTGCCGTCGGCCAACAGGCAACTACTCTTCAGCAACTGATCACGCACTTTAGCGATAATCTCCCGAACCTCGTCCTTGGAATCAAATCCGGGCAGGCAAACGTTGAACTCATCGCCGGATATGCGCGAGATTATGCCGCCGTAATTCCTGAATGCCGTGAGAGCGCTCGCCGCAGTCTTTATGTAATCGTCACCGAAGTCGTGACCATATGAATCGTTCACATATTTCAGGTTGTCAAGGTCAATCATTATAAATGCCGTAATCTTCAGTTTATCCTTGTCGTGGAACAGCTCCTCAATCTGTTGGTAATAAGCGTGACGGTTCAAAAGGCCGGTAAGCGCATCGTAATCCCGCTCATACTCGATTCGCTTCTTTTCCAGCATTGTCTCAGTAATATCCTGCAAAATGCCAATGCTCCGATCGTCAGCATGTACTGTACTCAAGCGTATCCACTGGGTGCTGCCGTCTTTCAGCTCAATGTGGTAAACCTTACTGAAATCCTCACTAATTCTGTCATCTGAACTCTCCATTCTATCCTGTATTGCACGGCGTATCTCATCAGAAAATATACTGTCCAAAAAATCCTGTCGGCTCATCACCGTATCCTGTTCCAAACGTATCTTCTCACTCAGAAATTTCTGAAAACTCTGCCCCACGAAGATACTATCATCAGCGTGGTCGTACATATAAGTTCCAAGTCCAACATCTGCGATGCTTATCATGCGCGAGACCTGAGAAGAAAAACTCTGGGAGTTCACCTGCAACTGCGTTATGGCATCCGTCATCTTGTCAATCTCATATATATTTGACGGCGCGAAGTGGATTATCTCATTATATTTCTGCGTATCGTTCATTAGCTTGATAGCATTGGATATAGGCTTAATCAGCTTAATGCAACTCAAAAACGCAAGACCACCCGCCACCAGCAGGGATATCAACGCTGAAATCATCAACATCTGACGCAGGAACAGCAATGGCCGAAGCACGGTCGCTCTGTCCGCCACAGATATCAGTGCCCACTTCTCAGCTCCGTATGGGCTGTTTTGACCGTACAGGTCTATAAACTGTACACTGCCTGTCAAAGCTATATCCGTAACCTGATTAAAGCTGTAGATGTCCTCCTTCACGCTGTCCACATGCAGAGTGTTCTCGTCACCCAGAAGCTTGTTATAAGCGGATCCTGAATAAGTCACTACATCAAAAGTATCCCCTGACTTGCTGCGTCCCAACACATAGCAAGCGGTTTCCGCAAGAAAGTCGTGAGAAGGGATATTGGACAAAATAGCGCTCTCCGTCAGACCAATTCCCATCACACCATAAACCGTGCCGTCCTCGGCAATAAGCGGTACAGTATATTTCATACTCGGCGTAGTCATTGACGATGGCTTTGAGAATCCACTCCAATAACCCAGACTGTTTTGTGGAAGGTCGCTGTTCTCCATGGCAGTTTCCAGGGTTCTGTAATAGAAGTCAAAATTCTTCGTGTCATCGGGGTCAGGCATAAAATACATTGACCAGCCGGAGTGGCGGGTTATGCCATAGTTCTTGGATAGAGAGGCATATCCAACCTCCATCAGTAAATCACTGTAGCCGGAGCCGGATTTTGGATCCACATCCCGCAGATACAGGGCAGACTTTGCTTTGTCCATACCTTCATCTGCGTACAGCTTTCCATTCTCCAGGATAATATAGGCATCATTGGCTTGTGAACGCCGCAATAAATTCGATATAATCTCCACTGATGACTCAATAATACTACGGTTCAGATTTTTATCTGTTTGCAGCTTAGAAACGGTCGCATTGTTTTTTTTCAGTATTCCGGCTACCAGACTGTTAACCTGTTCAGAATATTCCTGAACTATAGCAGGCTTTTCCTGAAGTTCAGTTCTGATATAATTGCAACGGTTCTCTGTCTTTTCCAGCAAAGTGTTATTGGCATATTGCCTGATATCGCGGAATTCGCCGCCTACGGTCATAGTGATTATGAATGTTAACATCTGAAAGATAACCACCAGCAAAATAGGTATGGAGAGACGGAAGCTCAGCTTAGTCTTCTGCTTCTCTTTTTTCGGAGATGTTTTCCATTTTTTTGTCACGGGATCACCTCCCTATAAATGTTTAAATGCCGGCTGTAGCCTTTCTTATGTTGAATTCGTGAATTTAAGCAATAGGTTCAAACATCTCTGTTTTTATTTTTAAGTTTTGTATAGTCAAAGATTTTCAATGTCTCACATTATTTTGATTTTCTTACAAATTATATATCTTTTTGCAGAAAAAGTCAAGGGCAGATGAATCCGTTCTCCAATCTGAATATGTATGCAATATCTTACTATTCCATCTTTCCTTCTTCAATCAGCGTCAGCAGTATATTTACATATTTCTCACTCAACTGACTTCCCGCAACTCGTTTCAGTTCAACTATGATATCCTCCATTTTCATCTTAACTCGGTACGACCTGGTGGAATGCATAGCATCAAAAGTATCTGCCACTGCAATAATTTGCGCCACATCCGGAATCTCATCTGCTTTCTTTCCGAAAGGATATCCTTTACCGTCTATTCTTTCGTGATGATATCCTGCTCCCAAAGCAAGTTCCGGTAAAACCTCAACATCTTTCAGTATATCGTATCCGTAACCGGGATGCTTTTTCATAATCGCAAACTCTTCATCTGAAAGCTTGCCGGGTTTTTTCAAAATTTCATCCGGCACATTAACCTTTCCTATATCATGCATCAGACCGATATTATAGAACTTCTCAACTTCCGCTTCGCCATATCCCGCTTTTTCGGCTATCATTTTTGTATATTCCGCCACACGGAAGCAGTGACCGTTGGTATAACTGTCTTTTACGTCAATAACCTTCGCAAACACCTGAATAATCTCTCTGATGAAAGTTCTGTTTTCCTGCTCTTTCTTAACCAGTTTTGCAGTTTTGTTATGTATGTAAGCCTGAACACTGAATAATATTGTCAAAGCCACTATTACCAGTATAAGCATCCAGAACCACATGCTCTCATAAAATGCCTTTTCCTTTACGATTTTTACCGCAATGCTGTTTACGGTCTTTCCGGTCATGACATCAATAATTGACATATGAAAAACATATTCACCGCTGTTTAAGTTCGTATAGCTAACCGGTTTCATCTCGTGTCTTGATACAATTGACTCATAATCGTCAAAACCCTCCAGGAAATAACTCACCTGCGGATTATGAGTATGTGTCATTGCCAAACCGTGAATTGTGACACGCTTGCAGTCAGACGGAATAGTGATTGTTTCGCCTTCTCTTACATAAACTTCCTTGTCATCTATTTCGATAAACGGAACGGTCGGCTTAACATCATTCTTGCCCCTTCTCGCCGTATTGATATTGATACTGCTTACGCCGGATCCGCCTGCAATATACAAGGTTCCATCAGGTGAAATATAATTTCTTGAATTGGCTGTTGCAATACTCGGCAGACCGCTGCGGGTATCATAGAAAGAATATATCAGTTCTTTATCCGCAAGCAGGTTATTACCGTTAACAAAATAGATTCCGTTACCGCTTAAAACCCAGATACCGCCCTGCTTATCGAACTGCATATCAAAGTTATTGGAATATGGAAAATTTGATAAGGTATGTATTTGTCCATCCTTCATATAGGCAATGGAATTACTTGTAATAATCCAGTATACATCCCTCTTTGAATCTTTATTTATATGCATGATTACCTGTGACTTCAAACCGTCATCCAGTCCGAGACATCTAAGCTCATTATTTTCCATTATATAAAGACCGTCGCCGTCACTTCCGAAATAGAGGCTTCCGTTCTCACCCTCAGCAATACTTAATATTTCCGTATTGGTTATGCCATCTTCGCCATCATATGTATCTACAACTCTGCCATCCTTGATCAGGTTTACTCCGCCGCTGCATGCAACAGCAATGCTTCCGTCCGACATCTCCGTCAATGTCCGTATTTTGTTGGAAACCATTCCCGCATCTTCGTTAAAGATATCATAAGTACCATCTCCATGATAGCAGACAAGACCGTAATCACCATAAGTACACAGCCAGAGATTACCGACAGAATCCGTCTTAATACTGCGTATTCTCACTTGATTCAGAAGCTTAGTTAAATCATTTTCCTTCTGTTTGTAATCTTTATCCAATAGCTGCAGTCCCGCATCGGTTCCGATATACAAATCATCCTGATAAATGCAGGTAGTATTTGTCACTACACGGTCTAAGCCTGAAATACCTGTGATATCTACAAAGGGTGTTTTCACGACTTTCATAACACCCTGTCTGGAAGATGTAAACCACAGATTACCCTCAACGTCTTCCATAATTGAAGTTATCGAGTTATTCATGGGAACATTTTTCATTTCATAATATTCCCCTTTTTCATTAAAGTAACCCAGACCGTTATTTGAACAAATCCACATTTTATTATCAGAAGCTATATGGATATCATTAATATATTTCTGCGGAGCAGCAGAAAGAGTTACTGCGTCCTTCATTCCCTCCATAATGTTTCCGCATATGATTTCAGAATTTCCTGTACCAATATATACCTTACCATGTTTATTCTGATCCGGAGTGATACAGATTACTTCTTCTACCCCTATTTCATTTCCTTCATAAAATGAAGTCAACTCTAAATTTTCTATCGCGAAAATGAAACTGTCCATTGTGCAGCCGTAAACAATTCCTTCCGCGTCTGCCTTTAGGCAGCGGATATACTTTTTATCTATTCTGGAATCATTTATCTTATGTAACCGGAAATCATTATCAACATACGCCAATCCCTCCGTTGTCGCAATAATGATATTCCCTGCCGCATCCTCGCAAATTGAGCGGATTGATAAGGAGTCTAAGCCTTCCTTTCTCCCCCAGAACCTGAACTGTGCGGTCTGACGTACCGCAAGACCGCTATCATTTGTTCCGATCCACAAACGATCCTTGGAATCTACGAACATACAATTAACATTGGTAATCTCTGATGTAGGATCAAAGTGATGAAATTCGATTCCGTCATAACGTATCAATCCACCATAACCGCCAATCCAGATAAATCCGATATTTGTCTGGACAACGGCATTTGCCTCAGATGTAGGAAGTCCGTTTTCGTTATCATAGAGAAATGCAGAATATCCCCATTCGCTATCAATTCCCGCAGAAAAAACAGTACTTCCCGGAATAAACAAACAAAAAAGCACAATTATCTCAAGAAACAAATATGTAATATTAAATGATTTTTTTCTGATATGCATATAATAATTCCTTTCGATAGAGAAACCTCTTATGGTATATCTATACCCGACTCCTTATAATATTCCAATGCGCCCTCGTGGAAAGGAATGGATATTCCCTTAGCCACCGTTTCAGGATCAAGCTTAAGATCCGCAGACACAGCCGCATTTATTTCATCTTGGTTACGGAATAATACTTCGATAATCGTCTTGACCTGTTCCTTATCCAGTCTTTCATTTGCCAAAAGAACGGCTGTAACTCCTATCGTATTTACATCCTCGTTCTGATTTGGATATGTTCCTTTTGGAATTGTGTATTCCGTATAAAAGCCATATGTTTCAACAAGGCTCTGCATTGCCGTATCTGAAAGTTCTATCAAACGTATATCATATTCCGACGCAAGGTCTTTAATAACAGCCGAACCGGGTGCAAGCGTACAGAAAAACGCGTCTATTTCACCCGACTTTAGCTTTTCACAGGCATCGCTGTAATTTAAATTCACCTCGTTCACGAAGCTTTTATTCAAACCGTAAGTTTCCAAAATCTGGGTTGCATTTTGCTCTGTGCCTGATTCGGCCTCACCTATACTGATTTTTTTACCCTCAAGGTCATCCACCGTCTTAATATCAGACTCCGCGCCTACTACTATCTGACATGCCTCGGTGTAAAGTCCGGTGAGCGCCGCATAGTCTCTGTAGCTTTTTCTGAAGGTTCCTGTCCCGTAATACGCGTTATCAATTATATCCGCCTGCGCTATAGCAATATCAAGATATTTCTGAGACAGAAGTCTCACGTTCGCAGCCGAGCCCGCCGTAACACGCACATCAAATTTCATATCATCTGTGTCTTTCTGAATTTTGTCAGCAAGCGACATCGCGATTTCTCCGTATACGCCTCCTGCGCCGGACGTTCCGAATTTCAAACTATCTCTGCCGCATCCTGATATGGATGCCATTAAAATGCATAGCAATACAAAAAGTACTTTTTTCTTCAAATGGATATCCTCCTTGTCTTTTTATCATATATATTTTAAAACGACACTAAATCCCGGTATGACATTTACTTTTTTCAGATTAAATGTCTGCATAATGCTCACTTCCGTACTATGTCCGATTCACGGATATTATAAATAGTACCATATAAATAATACCATATAAACAAAAAAAAATCAATACAGATTTAATTTGGATTTATAGGAATTATGCCCAAAAAAAATATAATCTCTTACGTTATGTAAAAGATTAAGATTATATTCTTTTTTTCATCTCATTTTTTTATCCGTTAATTAATACGCGCCTATATATGTAATAAGCTGCGTCTTTAAATAATCTGCACCAAGCAGAAAATTGACCTTTTATTTTATACAGGTCGTAAAATGTGAGAATAGGATTGATAAACCCCTTTATTTTGTAAAAATCCCCTGAGACTTTTCGTTATCTTCCTCTATTATGATTTCTTCCTCTGTCACTGTTCCGTCCTCTATATGAAATGACTTCAGTACAGGTTTGTCAATATTCATAAGCGATAAAATCATGTAACTTGCGTCTTTATCATAGGCAAGTCTCTTATCTTCCTCAGACGGTCTTGACGGACTTTCAGGATGCGAATGAAAATTGCCCAGAGGTGATAGCCCCTTCCCGCGCATATCCCTAACTGCGGCAAATTGGTCAACTGGATTCATCGAAAAATGCTCATTTGAATGATCGGTGTTTTCAAGAAAGTAAATTTCCTTTATCTCCTTATCTCCATCCGAAACAACTCCGCCTATCAGACCGCATATTTCCTCCGGAACGCCGTTTTTACCGTATTCAACTATATCGTTATAAAAACATTCAGGCAGCTTTATCACGCCGATACCTCCCCATAGTATCTATTTATCTGTTTATTATACTATATTTCTGACATAAATCAATACAATATCTGAATTTTTATATACAGAAGAAGCACACAGGCAGCCGGTCGATTGCATTGGTTGATATTTCAATTTGTTAATAGACAAAAATGATGAGTTATGATATACTATATTAGTATTTAATAAAATATTTTTATACGAGGAGTGAACTATTTTGGTTAAGTATGTTGTAAAACGTATTTTCCTGGCAATTCTGACTGTCATTGTTATCAGTATGATTACCTTTTTGGCTATGAATGCCATCCCCGGCGGACCGTTCAACAAAGAAAAGGCAACCAGTCCGGCGGTTATTGCAGCGCTGGAAACGAGGTACAATTTAGACAAGCCTCTGCCGCAGCAGTATCTGCTCTACATGAATAATCTGATTCACGGGGATCCGGGAGTAAGTCTGAAAACGGGGCGCAACATTTCGGATATCATCGCTGAGAGCTTCCCTATTTCAGCCAAGCTGGGTCTTAGCGCATCGTTATTTGCTGTTGCAATCGGTCTTGTGCTCGGGTCGATTGCCGCACTGATGCGAAATAAGCTTCCCGACCGATTAATCATCTTTTTCACCACACTGATAACGGCTATACCTGCCTTCGTTCTGGCTACTCTCCTGCTGTATACCTTTGGTATCAGATTAGGTATTGTGCATGTCTGGAGTCCTGGAAAAAGCAATATTGTTTTGCCAGTTATTGCTTTGGCTTGTTATCCTATGGCATACGTCACCCGTCTTACCAAGACATCTATGCTGGATGCCCTGAATCAGGATTATATCCGTACGGCAAAAGCAAAGGGTGTGGGCAACACAAAGGTTATATTCAAGCATGGTCTGCGCAATGCCCTGATTCCCGTCATTACATATGTCGGTCCTATGATTGCCTATATTATCACCGGCTCTATGGTTGTCGAAAGTATCTTCACTATCGGCGGCTTAGGCTCCAAGTTTATCAATGCTATTACAAATCGCGACTATACGCTGATTATGGCAACTACAATCTTTCTGGCGGTTATTATGGTTATTGCCAATCTGATTACCGATATTGTCTATAAGCTTGTCGATCCGCGTATTACGCTTGAGTAAGGAGGAATCAAAAAGATGACAAAGGAATTTAAAAAAACGCTTCTTTCCGCGCAGGTGGATCTTTCAAAGTTCACTCCCGCAACGGATGAAGAAAAACATCAACAGGAGGTAATGAGCGAATCCACCACATTCTTTAAGGACGGTATGCGCCGCCTCAGGAAAAACCCTCTGGCCGTGGGTTCCGCGGTGGTTCTTGTACTGCTTCTTCTGATTATCATTTTTGCTCCTATGATTGTTCCTTATAACTATGCTCAGATAGTCAAGGGCGCAGGCAACCTCTCCCCGTTTCAATACAGCGACGGAGAGCTTTCCAGAATAGCCGCCGGAGAGAGTGTATTCCCTCATATTTTCGGAACTGATTCTCTGGGCCGCGACTATTTCATACGCGTTGTCTACGGTACTCGTGTTTCTTTATCCGTCGGTCTGTTTGCATCCTTGCTGGTGCTGATTATCGGTTTGATTTACGGCTCTGTCTCCGGCTATATTGGCGGAAAAGTGGATATGGTCATGATGCGTATTGTTGATATCATCTATTCTTTGCCGGATATGCTGCTGATTATCCTGCTTTCCGTAGTGCTGCGTGAAACTCTCACGCCTATTATCGAAGGCACGGTTATGGCAAAACTGGGTACGAATATGCTATCGCTGTTTATCGTCTTTGGTCTTTTATATTGGGTTTCCATGGCGCGTCTGATTCGCGGACAGATTCTCACCATTAAGCAAAATGAATATGTACTGGCGGCAAAGTGCATCGGCACTTCCGCGCCGCGTATTATACGCCGGCATATTATACCAAACTGTCTGTCTGTTATAATTATCACAACTGCGCTGCAGATTCCCTCAGCTATCTTTACCGAGAGTTATCTTTCTTTCATGGGGCTGGGCGTTTCCGCTCCCATGCCTTCTCTTGGTTCTCTGGCTAACGAGGCGCGCGCCAGCATACAAAGCTATCCCGGCAAGCTGTTATTCCCCGCGCTCGCTATATGTCTGATTGTTCTTGCATTAAATCTGCTTGGTGACGGACTCAGGGACGCTTTTGATCCCAAACTGAAAAGATGAGGTGAATGATATGGCTGATTATAAATATATTTTAGATGTGCAGAATCTTTGCACCACATTTAAAACCGACAACGGTGATGTTCATGCGGTAAACGGCGTCTCATTTTCTCTTGAACCCGGCAAGACTCTGGGTATCGTAGGCGAATCCGGCTCCGGCAAATCTGTTACTGCATACAGCATTATGCAGATTCTGGCAGGCAACGGTTCCATCTCCGGCGGTCGGATTTTATACAAGGGTGATGATATCACTAAATGGAACAAAAAACAGATGGCAGGATTTCGCGGAAAACACTGCTCAATCATTTTTCAGGATCCGATGACATCGCTGAATCCGGTATTTACCATCGGTAATCAGTTAGAGGAAGCTATTCGGCTCCATACGGATCGGAACAAGTCAGAAGTCCGTGAAAGAGCGATAGAAATGCTGACTCTGGTTGGGGTAAATGAACCGGAAAAACGAATCAGGCAATATCCGCATGAGCTTTCCGGCGGTATGCGTCAGCGCGTAATGATTGCTATGGCTCTGGCATGCGAACCCGATATTCTTATCGCGGACGAGCCTACCACTGCTCTGGACGTAACAATTCAGGCTCAGATTCTGGAGCTGATGCAAAACCTGCAGAAAAAACTCGGAATGGCAATTATCATGGTTACTCATGATCTGGGTGTTATCGCTTCCATGTGCGATGAAATCATCGTAATGTACGGCGGCCGCGTCTGTGAGCGCGGCGTTGCCGATGATATATTCTACGCACCCGCGCATGAGTATACAAAGGGTCTGCTGCGTTCTATACCAACAACACAAAATAACGGTGAGCGCCTGATTCCTATCGGCGGCACACCTATAAATCTTCTGAATATGCCCAAAGGCTGCGCATTCTGTCCGCGATGCAAAGCGGCAATGAAAATCTGCCTGTCGGACGCGCCGGAGGAAATTCAGCTTAGTGAGACTCACTTGGCGTCCTGCTGGGTGAATGTCAAAAAAATGTATGAGGAGGGAAATGTTCAATGAGTAACGAATATCTCGTAGAAGTCAATCATCTGAAACAGTATTTTCCGGTTCGTAACGGCTTCAAAACCCTCTCTCTCAAGGCGGTGGATGATGTTTCCTTTAATATAAAACACGGCGAAACACTCGGACTGGTCGGCGAATCCGGATGCGGAAAAACCACGGTTGGACGTACTCTGCTGCGGCTTTACAAGCCCACCTCAGGCAGCGTTAAATTTGAAGGTCAGGAAGTCACTGATAAAAACATTCACGCTCTGCGCAAGGAAATGCAGATGGTTTTCCAGGATCCATATTCATCACTAAACCCTCGTATGACTGTTGAGGATATCATAGGCGAGCCTTTAGATGTTCATAAGCTTTACAGTAACAGAGCTGAACGCCGTGAAAAGATTCTTTCTTTAATGGAAACAGTGGGTCTTAATGCCGAGCACGCCATGCGGTATGCACACGAGTTCTCCGGCGGTCAGCGTCAGCGCATCGGTATCGCCCGCGCTCTTGCCGTAGATCCTAAGTTCATCGTCTGCGATGAGCCTGTCTCCGCTTTAGATGTATCAATTCAGGCTCAGGTAGTCAATATGTTCGAGGATTTACAGAGACAGCACGGCATGGCATATTTGTTCATCGCGCACGACTTGCTTGTGGTTCAGCATATCTCAGATAGAATTGCCGTCATGTATTTGGGTCATATAGTGGAGACTGCCAAATCCGATGAATTAATGAACAATCCCATACATCCCTATACACAATCGCTCCTGTCTGCGGTACCGATTCCCGATCCCAATACGGCAAGAAAGAGTAAGCGTATTATTTTAGAGGGTGACGTTCCATCTCCGCTGAACATGCCAAGCGGTTGTCCGTTCCGCACCCGCTGCCGGTATGCTGCTGAACAGTGCGCCAAGGCTATGCCGGAGCTGAAAGACCGCGGAGACGGACATCAGGTTGCTTGCTGGAACAGATAATATAAAGGAGGAAACCAAATGAAAAAACTTATTGCAGTTATGCTGATTATAGTCACGCTACCTGTTCTTGCAGTCTGCAGCGGATGTTCCCATACCAGATCCAAAACTGATCCCACCATGCTGAACATCTACCTTGCTTCGGAGCCAAACTCACTTGATCCGGCTCTGACCATCGCAAACGATGGCATGATTATGCTTGCCAACTCCTTTGAAGGTCTTATGACCTACGATAAAGACGGTTCTGTCATCCCCGGCTGTGCCGAGAGTTACACCGTCTCTGACGACGGTCTGGTGTATACCTTCACATTGCGTGATAATCTTAAGTGGTCTAACGGCGCGCCGTTAGATGCCAATGACTTCGTATACTCATGGACCCGCGCCGCCGATATAGATACTGCTGCCGACTACAGTTATCTGTACGAAATTCTGGCAAACGGCCGCTATGACTCCAATGGTTACTTCATCGGTCTGGGAGACGGGGCTGTTGTAGCAAGCGATAACGGCAAAACCCTGACAGTCACATTAAAAGCACCGTGCCCGTACTTTATTGATTTGTGCGCATTCTCTGTCTTTTTCCCGGTGTATGAGCCTGTTGTCACAGCAAACAACCCCGATGGCATCACTCCCGGCGGCTGGGCTGTCGATGCAAACGAGAATTATGTTTCCAATGGCGCTTATAAGCTGCAAGCCTGGGATCATGACAGCCGCATTACATATGTTGCAAATGAGAACTGGCGCAATGCTGATAAGGTTTCCGTTACAACGCTGAACTATATGCTGACAACAGATCAGACAGCCGCATATGCCGCTTATACTGCCGGCGATTTGGACTTCATGCAAAATTTACCTGCTGACGACCTGAGCATTATGATTAAAGATAAAGATCCCGAGCTGCATATTGTTCCGCAGTTGGCCACATACTACGTAAGCTTAAACTACAATTCGAAACTTTATGATAAGCTTGGTTTGGACGAAGAACAGGCAAAAGTTTTCCGCCATGCTCTGTGTCTTTTGATTGACCGCAAATTCATTGTAGAAAGTATCACACAGTCGGGTCAGATACCTGCCAACAGCATCATCCCTGTCGGCGCTTCTAACGGAACCTTTAAAACAACAGATTATTTCCCTGTCGATGATTATGAGGCTAATGTTGCGGAAGCGATTGAACTTTTAAAGTCCATCGGATTTAAATTTGATGATAACAATAAGCTCATTGACAATATCAGCTTTGACTTTGCGTGCAGCGGCAATAACCTCCTGGTAGAGTCTATTCAGTCCGACTTTGCATCCATCGGCATCAATATGACTATTGATCAGCAGGAGTGGAATGTATTTATTGAGAACAAGAGAAAGGGCGACTTCGATCTCGCTTACAATGCGTGGGGTATGGACTATGACGATCCCATTAACATGCTGGAATTGTGGTCCACCAACTCAGGTAACAATGATGCCAAGTTCGGCCGCGACCCAGACAAAAACCTGGATTGGACCGTATATGACCGTTTGATTGAAGAAATCCGAAGCTGCACTGACAAAACGGCACGCGATGAGATGATGCATCAGGCTGAGGATATGCTGATGGATACATGGTGTCTGATTCCTGTCTACTACTCCGCTAAGCCGTATGCCATGAAGGAATATGTGGATGGTGTGTTTGACAACGTTCTTAGCACGGTGTTCTTCTACTACGCAACTATTAACGCAGAGTAATATTTAAATCACAATGAAAAATTGAAGGAGCCTACACCACAATTTGCGGGTAGGCTCCTATTTTATATTACGTATTCATTAACGTCGTTACATTCAGTCTTCAAATCCATTTTTGAAAATTCTGTTTTTGATGAAGAAAATACCTGAAAGTCTCAATATCTACTATATATTTTTTACAATACTCAGAATATTCTGACCGTCCTTATATTCATAAATAATATTATCCATCGTTTTTCTCACCATGTAAATTCCAAGTCCGCCTATTTCCCGTTCCTCTGCGGAAAGCGTAATATCCGGCTCCGTCGCCTCAAGCGGATTATATGGAACTCCGCTGTCGATAAGCGTAATTTTAACAGATTTCGGATTTTCCGTTATCTCCGCGACAATCCTGACAGTTCCGGTATCGGGCGCATACGCATATCGCGCAATGTTGGAAAAAATCTCGTCAATGGCAATATCAATCTGCGTCTGAGCTTTCAGATTACAGTTATGTTCTTCTAACAGCTCATCAACAAATTCAGTTGCCAGCCTTGTGTTTTTGATTTCCGCGTCTATTGAAAGCTCTTTCATCTGCGCACCTCCGTATCGTTCATACTTTTTTTGTATTCAAGACAAAGCATTGTAATATCGTCAAACTGGTCGGCATATCCGACAAAATTATCTATATCTGTTTTTACGGCGTCAAGTATTCCCTGTGGAGTATATTCATAGCTGTTGTTAAGAACATTTTTTAATCTGTCGTGACCGTATAGCGTCTCCCTTGCGTCTGTCGCCTCTGTTACGCCGTCTGTGTATAGGAATATTTTATCACCTTCGTCAATAGTTATACTTCCCGTTCTGTATTTCACATCTTCCATGCCTGCAAGTACAAATCCCGGTCTGACTTTGTACTTGTTAAAGCCCTCTGCCGGTTTATAAATATACGGAGGCTCGTGCCCCGCGTTTACAAAATTAAATTCTCCGGTCACTAAATCAAGAACACCCTCAAAAGCGGTTACAAACAAGCCCTCGCTGTTCGATTCACAGAGCAGATTATTTACCTTCGTAAACACCTCTCCCAAATCCTTATCGGGCTGGCTGTGGTCTTTTATAAGCGTTTTGGCGATAACCATGAACAACGCTGCCGGAACTCCTTTGCCTGATACGTCCGCCATTACGATTGCAAGATTTCGGTCGTCTACCATAAAGAAATCATAGAAATCGCCTCCAACCTCCTTCGCCGGAGTCATTGACGCATATATGTCAAATTCATTCCTTTCGGGGAAGGCCGGGAATACACACGGCAGAATTGATGACTGAATATGCGTAGCAACGTCAAGTTCTGCGCCTATTCTCTCTTTCTCCGCCGTAATATTCGTCAAATCCGTAATGTACGTATTTAAATCCTTTTCCATCTGCTTGATGGAGCCTGCCAGCTTTTCAATTTCATCTCCTGTTTTTATCTGAAGCTTTGCAATTTCCGAGTCCTCCGGATGAAGATTTTCCTTTTTCCCGGCAACAAACAAGCTTGCCGCCGCACTTAGCTTATTTATAGGATTTAACATCGCACGGTTGACAGAATACAGGACAAGAAGAACCATTACAAGCGCCATAATAAGCGTTATGAGTGTCAGAGTGTACAAAAATCTCCGTCCCTGAGCCATAATATCATTCATTGAAATATCAACCAGCGCCTGTCCGATAACTTCACCGTTATCGTCCCGTATCGGAACCTGTGCCGAACAGAGCCAGCCGTATTCCTCATAATTTGTTATAAACGACTGAAAATCATAGTCTCCCCGTTTCATCTTTTCTACGAACTCCTCAGGAGTGTCATCGCAGTGACCGACAGCGCACGCGTCGCCTTCCACGCTCGCATCAACGAGGTATAAATCCTTCATTGTATCTATATCGGTATGACCAATATAGAGTGAAACAACATTATTATCCTCGCGAAGCGCTGATAAAAGCCTCAGAATCTCATTATATTCCGGTGTTTCTGTAATATATTCAAAATGCGAATAGTATTCCTCCCAATCGCTATCAGAGAACAAATCAAAATCAGGAACGTCGCCCCCTCCGCAAATCTGTGAATATACAGAAAGCACTTCATCGGAAATCATTTTCACCTGTCGCTTATCAACTGACGTAGCCGTTGATTTGGCAATGGACTGAGCAAGCGATTTGTAATGATCCATAAAGGAGCTTCTGTATGTATTGTAGCTTATAAGCACAATACTTGCGGATAAAATCGCGGCAAATATCAGAACAACCAATACCGCCTTTATTTTTAATGATATTCTCATTTCCCATTCCACCTCCGTCTCATATTCTTATAACAAGGGAATTAAACCCCTGACTTCTGCGGTGCATAAATTCTTTTGTCTTATTTTTAATCATCATCATGCTTACTTCGTCTATGTCAAATTCCTTGTTTATGTCCGCCTTCCCCGCTTTAAAGGCAAACGGATTGAAAACAACTGCGTTATCAAGAATATGCAGCATAAAATCGCCGTTTTCAAGTGAGCGCAACGTGACGCGTATTTTACCGTCGCTCGTATTTTTCATAGCGTTTCTTATGATTGACGCACAGATTTCCTCAACAATCAATGTAACGTAAAAATTCTGCTGCGCCGAAGCGTTCCATTTTTCGCAGAACTCCGCACTCCGTGTCATTAATTCGCCTAAATCCCTTTGATCATTTTCAATAGTTACGCGCAGAATACGTTCGGGGTCAAAAACGGTTTCTCTTTTTATGCCATAACGCCGGTATATTAAAAATAATATGAATGTTATGAACTCTGTAAGAGGAAATGCCAGCCATACCGCTTTTATGCCAAACCTGGAGAGTACTAACACGCTCGGAATGAGAATTGCAAAGCTTTTCATAAGTACAAGGAAAAATGTTAACCCCGTATTTTCCCTTGCCTGATAATATTGTTCATACATGATGTTCAGACCCACAAACGCGAAGCCGACACAATAGACGCGCAACGCATATACAGCGAGCGGCATTACATCCCCGGATATTCCGAAAATTGAGGAAATTGCGCGGGCAAAAATAAATATCAATGCCGCTGCTGCCGCGCCTGAAGCAAGTCCATAGCGCTTTAAAAGCCCAAGCACATTTTGACAGTCGCTTTCATTTTGTTCTCCGGTAAACGTACTTATCAGAGGCTGCGCAGCTTCAGACGCGCCGTTATATAAATATATTATAAAAAATGACGCACTGTACATCATATCAAAAATAGCCACGCTGTCTTCTCCGCCAAGCGACATCAGCGTACGATTGATCACCAGTAAAAATATCAGCTGAAACAAATTCTGAACAGAGGTGGAAAATCCCGTTCTAAAGCAGTAAAATGTTTCCCTCAGCTGTGGCTTTACATATTTTAATTTCAGAATATTTGATTTTTTTGATACTATCCCGGGCAAATAACAGCATATCGCAACAAACGATCCGATTACCGTCGAAAGTGCCGCTCCCTTTGTTCCCATATCAAAAATAATAACCAAAATAATATTAAGAGAAATATCCACCGCATTTCCGATTAAAAATCCGCGCGCGGCAAGTTCGGCGTTGTTGTCATTTCTCAAAAAATTTGAAAAAACAATATTCAGCATCAAAAGCGGAGCTCCAAGCGCGATAATCCTCATATAACTTTTACACGCATAATATAATTCTCCGTCGCTCTGCGTAGTTCCAAGCAGTCTGAGAACCAACGGAGCAAAAGCGTTTATCAGAATTGCTATAAGAATTCCGCAAATCAATGTAGCCCTTGTAATTCTGTTAAAGCAGCTTACAGCGCTGTCGCTTTTTCCTTCTCCAAGCTTTTGTGAAAAGTATATACTTCCGCCGATACCCAGTCCATCCATAAAAAGGTTGATAAGCATAAATAAGGGCAGACACAGACTGATTGCAGCAAGTCCCGATTCCCCCATAGTGTTTCCGACCACAAGCGCGTCCGCCATATCCGCAAACGCAAATCCAAGGGAGGAGAAAAAAGACGGAATCAAGAGCTTATAATACATTTTAGGAATAAAAAAATCACGCTTACTCATTTTGAAACAGCTCTCCATATCTGATTTTTTCGCACGGGACGTAACTTGTTTTTAATGTAACGTATACCTTCAATACCCAAATCCTCTTCGCCATTATAATAAACATAATCCCCTCTGCAGTGTTTTAAGTACTCTCTTAACGCATAATAAATCGTTCCGTCCGGAGGATTGGGTATACATTTGCCGACAACTACATCAAGCGTATCACAATTTAAAGGAAACCCCGCGAATACGGAAACGGGAACGCTGTCAAGATACAGAATAACTCCGCTTATATCAAGAAATTGTCTGTCCCTGAGCGCTGATGCGGATACTTCATCGTCAGTTAATCCATTGTCGCCGACATTATGCAGTCTGCTGTTCCATATTGAAATGACGGAAAGCGCGTCGTCTATATTTTCGTCACAAATAACTTTTGCTGTCACTTGATAATTTTTATCTATTTTACGCAGCTTCTTTCGTATTCCGGAAAATTTGCTTCCTTCAAGCGAGATATATTCTGATATATCACCTATATACTCATCTGAAGCCTCATCTCTTATAAATTCCCATTCATCCGGAAATTTGTCCTGAAGCCATTTCACGTCGCATTCCCGAAGATAACACAAGGAAAATGTTCTATCGCTTATGTGAGATTTAATAAAGCTGTAAATCTCGTCTTCATCGCCGCAAGGGAAAAACCATGCGTTGTCGCCATACATACCGCATCGGACCGTAAAAAAATTTTCCTGTAAGGAAATAGATAAATCCATTTCTTTCTGCCAAAGATATAACGAAACAAAGGCATGAGACGACATCTCATGCCCGGAACTTTCACGTATTTTATCAATCTGCGTGTTTTGTGCTTTGATAATCGCCGTTGTATCAGCGCCTGCAGAATTCATTTATGAGTTTCCTCTCTTTTTACTGCATTTATGCGTTTTCAATCGTGAGAATATCGCTGAAGCCTGTTGCCTCAAAAACTTCCATGATAAATTCGTTTGGCTTACGTATAACCATTTTTCCGCCGCGTGAGTTCATCTTTTTCTGCGAAGCAAGCAGAAGTCTTAATCCGGCGCTTGAAACATATCTGAGCTCTCCGAAATCAAAGTTAAGCGCCATAACATCATCCGGTATCGTGTCAAGCTTTGCTTCAAGTTCCGGAGCAGTGCTTGTATCAAGTCTTCCTTCAAGAGCAACTGTAGTCTCTGTTCCATTCTGAGTGATTGAGATGTTCATTTTTTATTTCCTTTCTTAATCAGATTTCTTATTGATCGTTTTAACAGTCTCAACTTTTTTGGGATTTCTTCAGCTTCTTATCCTCATACATGAGTTCGTCCGCTTGTTTCAGCAAATCCTCCAATGAATCGCTACTATGACCATATGCCATTCCGCAGGCTACAACAAGCACTATCCCATCATCTTCCGCATTCAATGTTCGGACAGCATCTTCCCATCGTGCCTTTATTTGCCGCGCTTCCTCCATAGAACAATCCACCGCGATCATCATAAATTCATCTCCGCCCATGCGGAATCCCCAAACATTCTCTGATTCCATCATCATCAGACTTTTCGCCGCTTTGATAATGAGCTTATCTCCCATTTCATGCCCATATGTATCATTCATATATTTGAGATTATTGACATCCATGTTATATATGGCAATACTTTGCGGCTTTCCGAACTTTGCATTCAAAAGAGACATATATTTGCCTTTGTTATACAACCCCGTCATGCGGTCATGTTCGCTTTCGTAAATGATCTGCGACTTCAGCAGTCCGTTTTCAATAAACAGACGAATCGCGCTTTGCACCATTATATTATCTGTTCTGTCCGCCGTAAAACGGCCACCTTGCTTTAACAGCATACAGTATTGATACCCCGCGACTGTTTCATTTATAAAGCACACAAAATCACCATAACAATCTCCCGCTTTTAAGTCAAACGCGGCATGATCCTTTTCCGATTTCAATGTTGTCTTTTCTTTTGTATGCGAGTTATAAACCGTACATTCGGCTCTGTCTTTTCTCCGAACAAACATCATTATCTCATCTGTACAAAAAAGCTTTGCACTGTCCGGTAAAATCGCCGTATAGTCTTCCGAAAGATTTTTCAATACCGTTGACTGAAATCTTGACATTTCCTCCCACTGTACAGATATCGCGGAAAGGTTTTTGTATACGGCAGTATATTCCGAAATGTCCACCAAATGATGTATCTGATAAAGACGACCATTATCGCTGAAAGTCGATGTCGTAATATTATAATATTGTTGATTTTCCGAATCAACCAATTCCCATACTTCGCCTTTTTGTCCTTCGCTCGGCTCCGGAGCGCTGATTTTCCATGTATTTTTTGCTTTCTCGGACAAGACTACACGCTCATCCTTTTGCAGAAACCTGCCCTCGGCATCAGTAATAAAAATGCAACCCACGTCTTCTTTAAGAAATTCGGCAACTCTCTCTTCCATAAATCCACTTGTACGATATACCCGGCGCTGAATCATACGGCTCCTTCCCTAAAATTCAGAAGTATCATAATATTATTCAATTTGATTTGACAAAATTCTACCATCTTATTAAATTATATCATGTGGCAGATTAAAAGTCAATACCGCCTGTTTGCCGTTCACGGGATATAAATAATAATCGCAAATGAATTGTAGGTTTACAATTGTGACAAGTTTTTCTGTTTGGAATATCCCCCAACTGCTCTCTATACTTGCCCTGCATATATAAGGGCAGTGTGATCGCTGCTTTATATGTAACAAGTTGATTGCCTTAATATCACTTAACCCCAAATTTTATAAAAACCTAAAACAGTCTATATGTAGCATACAGCAACATACAGACTGTTTTATCATTTTATACGCATTATATAACTATCTTTTTTATCCGGCATTCTTGAGGAGTCGCCATATTTACTTTTTTTCTTTTCGGATATATTCTGGTATTCTGATTGGTCTCTGTCTTCTTTAGATATAGAGCGTTCAAATGCCTCATCCAAAAAGGTTTCAGATTGTTTTACATGGGTTGGAGGTTCTTCTCTATCAATGTAATCTCTTGATGTGCTGGTAACTCCATATCTTTTATTAGTTTCATTTTCACTAACCTCAGCCAGGGTATGGACTATGTTCATGTCTTTTGCATTAATAGATTCCGTGATAGCAATCTCCTTTTCTGTTGTAGCCTTAGTGACTGCAATTGCACATTCAGTCTCTGCCTGAGTCTTCGCAATTTCTCTTTTGGTTTTTTCTTTTTCTATAGCAATTTCTTTTTTGCTATTAGTTTCGGCAATAGCAATTTCTTTTTTGTTAATATTTCGTATAATCAGATAGCAGGTAAGACAAATGATTGCAGCCATTCCAAATATTATAACCGACATAGTAATATTTTGACTCTGCATATATGTAACAAATGAACCTACCGCTCCACTTAGAGCGCTTATGACAGCAAGGCAGCTCAACAAAGGAATCGTATGTCTTTCCGAATTACTTTCTTTCATTGAGTTCACCCCTTTTGTCTGCTGGTAATTTACTTTTCGTACTACTATATTATATATCATTATTTCAATTTGTCAACAGTTTTGTTACAAATTTATTACAGCCTGTAACAAAATTGTGCAATTGCATCAATTCTATGCCTGAATAGCATCTCAAAATATACATAATTTACAATCAAAATATCTGTAGTCATCCCAGTGGATATACCAATACCCCATACTTATTCATAGTGCCCTCTACAATGAAGAATAACTATATTACCATCTTCAATTTTATATACCGGACGATTAACATCATCAATTCTTCTGCTCCGAAATTCTTGAAACTCATGTCTTAACGGTTCAGGTTTTCCTATGTTCAATGAGTTTTGCTCTTATAATATAGTGCGCAAAGAAAAATTATAGGTTTATGAGAATTATTGTATTGCCAATCTCATTTAAATGAGATATAATTATATTATACACAAATATTTCACTGGAGGAAACGATTATGAAAAAATTAATTTCAGCATTAGCGGCGTTGTTGTGCTTTGGAATAATGACAGCGGCGCACGCAGATGGAATTGCTGTGGAGAAATTCACGCACCAGAATGTTAAGGGCATCGGCGATCAGTCGTGTTACAAGGGCGATGACTGGTTGGAAAAAGACATCACAGAGCTGCCCGATGTTGTAATGGGTATACGTATAAACAGACCTGTAATACGCGTGTATCTTACAGCTGATACAGCAAAGGCTGTTACCGTAAAAGCGGAGCAGTACAACAAATTCGGCAAGCTGCTTAAAACCGACACAGGCTCGGTGAATGTCGGCACGAGTGCTACGGCGTTTGAGTTTAATCGCGTAAGAAATGTTGACAGCGTTAAAATCTATGCAGATGACGAGTACATAGGCGGCATAAACGACACAGTAAAATATGAAAACGGAATGGCGCTCACCGCTGCTCCGTCAGACTACCAGATTTATCAGCGCGGCGCGGATGACAAGGCAACTATTAAGATTGCGGGTAGTCTTGAGAATGTTGCTAAGACGGACTCTGTTGTGATTGGCGACAAGAATGTAACCGTAAACTTTGACAGTACGCAGAAAACGGCAACCGTTATTGTAGCTGAATACCGCGGCGATGCTCTTTCAAGAGTAATAACGAAGGATAAGGCGGAGAATGAAAATTCCGTCACTGTAACTTCCGATACTTCTTTTGAAAATCCGAAGGTTATGGTTTGGGACAGCCTTGAAGGCATGAAGCCTGTAATATTATCCGATACAGTCGGCGCGTCTGTAACGGTAAAGGCAGTTAAAATCGGCACAAATGAGGAAACTGTCGAGACTGTGCAGGCAGGCGATTCGTTTGAGGCCGGATTATCACTCCCTGTCGGACTTTACAACATTTCTGTTGAATGCAGCAAGGGAAGTAAAGAATTTAAGAATGTCGGAGTCGGCGATATCTGGGTTGCCGCGGGACAGTCAAATATGACCGATATGGGCGCTATAACAGACGGTTGGAACGCGGACAAAGACGACCCGATTAACGATAATATGCACATAATCTTCGCGGAGGATACAACATGGCGGAAAATGACCCATCCTGCGGGCGAAGGACGCTTCTTTAAGTCGAATTTGTGCACCTCGCCGGTGACTTCGTTTGCGCGTATCATATCAGAAACGGAAAATGTTCCTGTCGGAATTGTTCAGTCGTCCGTAGGCGGCACAAACATATACCAGTGGGCAGCGGGCGTTAAACCCGGAGACGTATCAGACGGATATCTGCTTAACGCGCTTAAAGCCTGCTTTGATAATATGCCGGGCACTGATGTAAAGGGTATTTTGTGGTATCAGGGCTGTAACGACGCAATGACCGAATCATACGCGTACAGCTACGACAAACTCGAAGAAACGTTATTCTCGCAGATGCGCGAATTCTTCGGTGAGGAAACACCGATTATAACAACGCAGATTAACGATGCAAAGCAGGACAGCACAGGAAGCCTCGGTTACTATGATGCGTGGAGCTATGTAAAGGATATTCAGCGCAGAAACCCCGAATTGTTTGATAATGTGTATGTTGTCGGAACAGGCGCGCTTGATTTGGGCGACACAATCCATAACAGCGCGAAATCAAACCCGAAAGTCGGCGGCGCATGGGCAAATGTTGCGTTAAATCAGATATACGGACACGAAGATGTTCAGTATCTCCACCCGACG
>JAFLUB010000037.1 GCA_022509025.1 Oscillospiraceae bacterium
TCGGAAATCGCGACCGCCTTGACTTTTAGCAAGAATACCATAATTTTATAATGGACTATCACCGCCAGAAGCAACAGGAAATTGAAGCGGAAAAGCAGCTTGAAAAGGAAATTGAAGATAAATTACAAGATTGCGTGGAATCGGCTCTTGATGATTTATTTAAAGGCTTTAATGGTAACATTAACATCAAATTATGATAATACCCTATAAACGGTTTAAACTCCGTTTATAGGGCTTTTTCTTCGTTTGTAGGGTAAGTTAAAAAACAAAATGATTGATAACTTTATTCTCTACTACTGGATTTTTTTCGCTATTTATAGTATTAGTTGTAGAATAGTTATTATTTATTTCTCTACCCTCTGAAAATACATTGTTTACGGCTGAAGATATAGGCTGTTCGTCAGCCGTAAAATCAATTCCGTCAGAAAACTCTTGTGTTGATGTTCTGTCACGCGGTTGTGGTGTTTCAAAAAATTCGTATGTGTTACCATGTAATTTCTTTAAATAGCCTTTGTTTTCTAAGACGCGGAATTGGTCGTAATAGGTGGAGCGCGGAATACCTATTGCCTTTTCCGCCGCGCGTTGCGATAAGGCTAAATTGAAGCCGTCCGCATTGGCAGCAAGATATAAATATAGCCTTAATGCGTGTGCGCCTAAATCGCGGCTTGCGGCTTGCCAATTTTCATTTTTAATACCGAGAAAATCACTTTTTGCTTCTTCGCGGTGGATTTTGATTATCCTCTAATGAGGGTAAGTTTTAATACTATTTGTTGTCATAATATTTCTCCTATTTCTCTTTATTTTTGGAAGTCTTTTTTATCGACTTTCTATAATTATTATAAAATATTTTTTTGTAAAAATCAAAGTTGTGCGCTTCGCGGATAGCTTAAAGAATACCGATAGGCGGCAGCCGCAAACAACAAAACCGTCATGTCAAATGACGGTCTGTATTCTTGCTTCTGGATTTATAGTGTGGCTTCATGTTCTTTTATCAGCTTGTCGAGTGTCGGACGCGTGATGTTCAATTCCTTTGCAAGCTGCACTTTGTTTAATTCGCGGCTTTTGTATCTGTTATAGTATTCTTCAAAATTATCAATCTGAATAGCTTTTTTACCTTTATACTTACCTTGCTGCTTTGCGATTGCTATTCCTTCACGCTGCCGTTCTAAAAGGTTTTGACGCTCAAATTCGTTTATTGCGCCTATCATCGTAAGCATTAACTTTCCTGTTGGTGTGCTTGTGTCGATATTATCTTTATTGCTTACAAGGTGAACACCTTTATTCTGTAACGCTTCAACGATAGCAAGTAAATCTTTTGTGCTTCTGGCGATACGGCTGAAGTCGTGAATGTAAATTGTATCACCTGTCCGCGCAAAGTCTAACATGTTTTGTAATTCTGGTCTGTTGGTGTCCTTTGCGCTTACCTTTTCAGTAAACCATTTATCAATGTTGTATTTCTTTAATGCTTCAAGCTGCCGCGCTTCGTTCTGCTCTACGGTTGATACTCTGACATACGCAATGTTCATAATATAAACAACTCCTTTGATTTTCTTTAAGTATATTATATCATAATGTAAATTAAAAGTCAATAACTTTATTTACATATTGTAAAAATAATCAAAAATCAACTTTTATTTTACATAATATCTGCCCTTTTGGAATGTAAAATTTGAGTATACTTTACGTTTACAAACAAAAAGAACCTGTTCCGTTGCGCGGATAGGCTCTAATTGTGGTTATTCATTTTTTACAACCCTTTCTATTATGCGGCTTTTTCTTCCTTACGCTTATAATCTTCTTCTTTTGGTTCTGGAATAAGCGATACAACAATATCGTTTTTCTCAAAGGTAGGCGTTTCCTCGTAGTCTGGAAATTGCGCCTTGAACCAATCGCAAACGTATTTGTACGGACTTGCCAGAAGTGCGGATTTTCTCTTTACCGTTTTAAACATAATCTGTAATTCTTCCGAATTGGCAAAGGTGCTGATATACTTTTCCATATTTTCGTATGTAAAACGCTTGTTGTATCGTGGTGTAGTCTGCTTTCTGCCAGACTTAATAACTAATTCAAGTCGCGGAAAATCACGCATAATCTTTCTATAAATTTTGTATTCTGCGCTGCCGTATTCGTTCATGGCTGCCGCAAACTTATAATTTACAGTAATTGTGTTATTTTTAAAATCAATCTTGTATCCGTTTTTCATAATTATTTACCTTTCCTTTCTTTACTCGTTTACTACTCTTTTAATATCTACTACTTTTTCTGCTACTGGCTTTTCTTCAATAATTTCCTTAAAGGTCAATTTATAATCGGCTGTGTTCTCAAAAGTATTATTAAACCATTTTACAACCGTATTATATGAATTGCCATTGATAGCGGTCATTTTTTTGATTCTTCTCATTTCTTCGAGATACATTTCCGAATTGTCCTGTGTCTTGATAAAATCAATCATTTTATCATAGGAAGGTCTAATTCTCTTTTCGGCTTTTGGCTGTATCTTTTTGTTTTTGATGACTACCATTTTTGCTTTTGGATGTTTTGCAACAATCTTTTCCCACTCGTCATATTCTTGAGTTCCGAATATATCGGCTCTTTTGCGAAAGGTTTTTGAAACTATTGCTGCAATAACCTCATTTTTCTGATTTCTCTTTAATGTAATTTTTGTGTTGCTCATAATACAACACTCCTTTCTTTTATTATTTTGAATTTTATTTTAGAGCTTTCTTATCGCTCTTTCTGTAATCATTATAGCAGGGCGAAAAAGGAAAGATGTATTATAAATGACACATGTTTAAAAATATTAAAACTTTTTTGAAAAGAATTATAATGATTTAATCTAATTAGATTTAATTTGTTCCAATTTGGAATGATTAAGAATAATTTGTGAAAAAATGTTGACTTTTGATGTGATTAGAGGTATTATATGAATGTCATAATCAAGTTTGCTATCAAAAAAAGAGATTGAAGATAGAAATTGCAGAAACCTTGATATAATGCGCACTTGCGGATTTTGGCTAATCGCCTTCTGGCGATTAGTCACTGGGGGTCAAGGGGCCGCAGGTTCAAGTCCTGTCACTCCGACCATCAAAACCTTAGAAACTATGCGGTTTCTGAGGTTTTTTATTTTGATTTGACAAACTGCGCCTTTATTTTCTAACGATTTTCTAATCCTCCATATCTGATAGCTTTAAATCTTGTAAAGTCAATCTTAACTGTTGGAAGTATGGTGTAGAGAAAATGAAAGTCGTTATAATGGTAATTTCTGTTCTTTGTGTTGAAACTATATTGAAAACCATGTCGAAATATGGTAATATTAATTTACAAATATTTTATTTAGAGGTGTTACATATGAGAAAGATTGTCAGAATTACTGCGATGTTAAGTATTATTTTATGTGTATTTTGTATTTCCATCGGTATATATGCAGCTGGAACCGATGCGACTGAAAATGTAGTCTCCGTAGAGGAATTTAATACCAAAATAAATGAGATAGATGAGAGATTGGCGCAAGTAGAGGAATTAAAAAGAGATACAATTATTACACAGCTGCTTGAAAGCGAAAATTCCTTTGAGGAACATATAAATCGCTGGTTAACATTTATTGAAATCCTTACTGCATTTATAGCAATAATTGTTGGATTTGTGGGTACTATATTTCCTTTATGGACACAACACAAAAACAATAAGGAATTTAAAAAAATACAAGATCAGTGGAAGGAACAAAAAGAAAATTGGGTTGCACAACAACAGGGACTAAAAGATGAGTGGGAAAAACGGCAAAAAAATTGGAATACACAACAAAGCGAAATAAATAAAGAATTCGATAAATTAAATAATAATATGATAGTACTTAAAGACTATATTGATAACACAAAAGAAGAAATGCAGTCATATACATATTTTGCCATGGCATTAGATGAGGAAGATAACAAAAAGCAAATAGAACTATACACTCGCTCTATCAGCTTGAATCCTACACACACAATTGCATATTACAATCGAGGTATAGCATATGATGATATAGGAGAGAAGGAAAAGGCCTTAGCAGATTATAGTAAAGCTATAGAATTAAGTCCAGATGATGCATATGCATACTATAATCGAGCTTTTATATACAATGATATAGGAGAGAAGGAAAAGGCCTTAGCAGATTATAGTAAAGCTATAGAATTAGATCCAAATGACTCAGATTCATATAATAATCGTGGCAATTTATATATAGATATAGGAAATAATGAGAAAGCTTTAACTGACTTCAATAAAGCTATAGAATTAGATCCAAATGACTCAGATTCATATAATAATCGTGGCATTTTGTATGGAAATATGAAAGATAATGAAAAAGCTTTAGCTGACTTCAATAAAGCTATAGAATTAGATCCAAATGACTCAGATCCATACAATAATCGTGGCATTTTGTATGGAAATATGAAAGATAACGAAAAAGCTTTAGCTGACTTCAATAAAGCTATAGAATTAGATCCAAATGACTCAGATCCATACAATAATCGTGGCATTTTGTATGGAAATATGAAAGATGATGAAAAAGCTTTGACTGACTTCAATAAAGCTATAGAACTAAATTCAAATAATGCAAATGCTTATAATAATCGAGCTCTTATATACAATAAATCAGGAGAGCACGAGAAGGAATTAGCAGACTACACTAAAGCAATAGAAGTAGATCCAGACTATGCAGAGACTTATTATAATCGAGCTCTTACCTACGACGAATTAGAGGAGCATGAGAAGGAATTAGCAGACTACACTAAAGCAATAGAGCTAAATTCAAATTATGCAAATGCTTATAATAATCGAGGATTTTTATATGGTACATTAGGAGAAAACAAAAAGGCACTTATAGATTTACAAAGAGCGATAGAATTATCCCCAGATGATCATTATGTATATGATAGCTTTGGAGTAATCTACACAAATTTAAAAGAGTATAATAAAGCTATGGAATACTTTAATAGAGCAATAGAATTAGATCCAAATTATGCAGATGCTTATTTTAATAGAAGTAATTTATATTTAAAATTAAAGAAATATAAAAATGCATTACAGGATATAAATAAGGCAATAGAATTAGAACTCGATAATGAGGAATATAAAGAATTAAAACAAACTATTGAAAATGAAATGCATAAAAATTAGGATAATGCAGAGGAGAAATAGTCTCCTCTGTATTATATATATCAAATAAAAAGCTATCATTCTTTAGACAATTATATTTTTATAGCAGACTATCTAACACTTTTCTAACAAATGGTCTTTTAAATGTGATTTTTATAATTTCAGTTATATTCAAATTGTGTCATCTGTAATTCTGCAAATGCTTGATTTTACTAGACTTTCAGCGTGAAAGTATAAACCGATATAACATCGAAAAAATCTACCTAACATGTGCTGTCTGCCTCTGGGGGTCAAGGGGCCGCAGGTTCAAGTCCTGTCACTCCGACCACGTCGCAACATGCGGCAGTTTTACGAAGTCTTTGCTTTGCAAAGGCTTCTTTTTTATGCCGCATATTGCTCCTTTTCCGCAAAAGGTCACGCTCACATCGCCTATTCGCTTGCAAGCGCGCTCATAACGGCTTTGGTTTGCTACCACCTTTTGCGGGATCATGCGGCTTTAGCGTAGGTTCTGTAAGAACAACCGCACCGTCAAAAAACTTAGAAATCATGCGGTTTCTGAGTTTTTTTTGCTTTGAGATTTATTATCTCCGTTCAATTCTATAGTCTTTTCTATAGTAAATCACTTTTGGTCAGAGCGTTCCCGATATAGAGCACTGATTTCGGAATAGGGTTTCCCTCTTATATCTTGCCTACGCTTCCAAGTTGCTTCTCTCCCCTATCATTGTAATTATTAAAGAGTGCAGACACGTAAAAATCCGTATCTGCACCCTTTATAATAATATTAATTAAATTTTTCGCCAAACCGTGCGTCTGAACATTTTTTACTCTGCTATCATATAGAATGGCACGGTGTAGCATTCCGCTCCCGCTGCCTCTTCTGCTTCCGTTGCAGGTGAAAGTTCAAAGACATCGCTGAGCGTTTCGTAGCCGGCAGCTGTAATGGTATAATTATAGATACCGTCACAAAGAATATATGTTCCATCTGCCTCAGGCGTTATTACAGCGCCTGTAACGCCATCTGTTACAGTAATTTCAGCACTCGCGATTTCCTCTTCACTCTCTGAATCAACAGGCTTAAACGTCATTTTGTATGCCGCCGCCTTTGATTTAGTTATTGAAATATCGTCAACATAGCAGCTGCGCTCCTGATACTGGTAATTTGATGTATAGTACAGCTTGCTGAGATTATATGATGTGCCGTCAGGAATCTTTCCCGTGTATTCCGTAACGGTCGTACCAGCCGTAACCGTAACCGTTATCATTCCCGAAGCTGTGTCTATTTCAGTCGTATATGTCGCAAATTTGCCCGCGGGCGAACCGCCCTTAGCTACCTTGTCCAGTCCCGGAGGATACGCTCCGTCGATGAGCTGCTCAATGCCGCCGATTGTCAGCGACTGAGTACTGTTATTATAGCGGCATATGTTCGATCTCACAAGAGAAGTACCTTTTGAATCTGTGATTTCATATGTCATATACTTACTGCTCAAATCGCCGTATGCTATCTTAGAAACAATCGTCAACTTCTCACCCTGCTGCATAGTTATGGGCTCATCAAAGTCAATAGTCATATTGTTGTTTTTATCTGAGTCTGCAGACGTCATTTTTATACACTGATACTCACTGCTGTACTTCGCATTACTGCCAAGTACAGGAACATTCTTCTCTCCCGAACTGCCTATTTGTTCCTCACTTGCGAAATCCCAGCTGTGAAGTTTAAATGAAGCCGCATCGGTATTGGGTCGGATATTTATAACAGTATTAAATGATTCAGAAATTATGCCGTCTACACCCGCAATCTTAATTTTCAGATTATGCTTTCCTTCTCCGCCAAACGGTATCTTAGAATAAGTATCTTCTTTTACCGTGTTCTGACGGATATATTTGATTTCACCATCGGTATTGGTTATAACGCATACGCTTTCTCTACCGTAATAATCGTTCATTTTTGTTGCAGGATACACATATCCGTTATCATATGACGCAAGCAGAGAAAGGCTGGGAACAGCTATCTCCAGAGCAGGAGACAGTGCCTCAAATGATGATTCGCTGTCAGCATCTATGCTTGAAACAAGCATATACTGTACCGTATCGGCAGCTTCAGGTATTATAACCTCGTCATACTCTACCGTCTTTACCGCATTACTATCTGTACCGCTGAAATCCACGTCTACGCTTGTCATTTCAAGCATTTTTCCATCTTTATAGCTTGCCGCAATAAATACAGCCTTATTAACATCGCCAATCTTTACAATCTCGGCCGAATCCGAATCGGCGCTTGTAATAATAGCCGACGGGCTGAACAAAGCCGTAACACTGCCTGTCTGCTTATCAGCCGGAGTTGAAGCATCGGGGAGCTTGGATGAAATTCTATTGTATTCCGTGTTATAGCTTTCCGGCGCGCCGTAATATGATGCTTTCTTTTCGCCGGTTGTGATTACAAACTTGTCAATAACTACGCCCGGACTTTCATTGTAGAGTCTTATTGTATGCATTCCCGGTTCAGAAACTGTAATTGTTCCGCTTAAAATTTCGGTATTCTGCAGAACACCCTTACTCCACGAATCTGCTTTATTTGAGCCGTCGCTTGTCTTTGTATTGCCGCCGAACTGTACAGGCGCAGCGTCGTCAACACCTATACGGCAACGCAAAGTGGCTCCTGAAAGCTCGTTAACAGTCGGCATTCTATACACATCAATCGGGAATGTGCCTGAATTTTCAAAGTATACATTATATTCAAGATATGCGCTGTTTTCTTTGCCCGGATTTGAAACAGTTGCCGCGCGGTTCGGATATATCTTAACGCTGTCTCCGCTTCTGCCGAAGTCCTTTTCAACCTTCCACTCATACGCGCCGTTTGCAACGCTTCTTGTATAATGCTCAGCCTCAATTGAAACATAACCGTCAGCCTCGTAATATGTCGCTCCGTCAGCTGCTTCTGCTGACGGCATATAAGCGGTTACAGGCACATTGTATTTATCAATAACCGTATCGCCTATAACGCGTTCAAACGTGATACTTCCCTGATTAATTGTAAAATTCTTCGACCAGTCAATTCCAACATAAATCCTGTCATCATCCGCAACCGTGCCGCTTGTCTTGTTAAGAATAATCCAATCCTCGTCGGCTGTTGCGCGCCAGTTAAATGAGCCTGAGCCGCTGTTTATAATATCAACAAACTTCGTTCTTGCGTTTAATCCGTTAAATCCGAGGCTTGAATTGCCGCCCTCAGGAACGATTGTCATTGTCGTATAAGGTACAGTCGCCACGGTTGGCGGATTAAGCGCCCCGGTAATCGTGCCGCCGAATGAGCCATTGACTCCCGTCTGACGCGGATTCATCATCTTATCCCATTTGCCGTTAAGCATATCGGTATATACCTTTGTATCGGTATCAATCCTGGTATTAGCCGCGTTTGACAGCGCCGCATACTTATTCGCAGCCGTACCGTAGCCATTGTCAGCATAATACTTTGCCTTGTCAGCATATACGTACTTCTCAGCCATATCGTGCGCGCCCTTAATCGGATAGAGCAGAAGCTCATACAGAGACGGCTTCTTTTCGTCAGGAAGTTCGTCATAAATCGTTTCAGCATGATCCTCAATCGCCTGATATCGGTCAAGAAGCGTTTGTCCTTCGTCACCAAAATCAGTGAGTGAGAAAAGTCCGCCATCCATATGCTCGGGTCGTCTCGAATTTGCTATTTCATAATAGCCAAGCTTTATATCAGCGTATTCCGCTGCCGTCTCATCGTCAAAGCCGAAGTCGCGCTTAGCATTTTCTTTTAGCCAGTCGGCAATATCCCTGTTCCTCATCGTCTCAACATCACGTGCGAGGTCAAGGAAATATTCCGCTTCAGTCTCCGCCGGCTTCAAGTCACCGACATTCGCAACCCATATCTCTCTTGCGTCCATATCGTACGCCTTTGTCATTTCCTCGCGGATAAGACCGGGCTGCGTTGTACCGAGCCACAGATAGCTTGTCGGACGACCGTGGTATGAGAGGTGATAATAGATGCCCGCACCGCCGCTGCGCTCGGCTTCTTTTTCAGTCGGGAGCTGACGGATATATCCGAAGTTATCGTCCGTCCACATAAGCGTCACATAATCTGGTATCTGTAGCCCCTGATTATAGTAAGTGAGCATTTCCTTATACGGAATGAATACCTGCGGAATATCCGAAATGTCCACACCAAGATTCTCGGCTTCCTCTTCAAGAATTGCAGTTTGTGCATTGATAATATCCTGTACTTCAGATGTCCAGCTTGTTGTCACATTTGTCTGGAAAGAACCGTCGTGCACGCCGCGCATACCAAGCGTATATGTATTCTCATAGCCGCCATTTGCTTTAAGACGCTCTCTCCAGTAATCTGTCAGGAACTCCTTGTTATCAACTGCGTTTCCGCTTCCGTCCTTATCCGTCCACATCCATGAAACATTGTGACCTGATTCGTCTTTGGTGTTGATATAGAGCTTCTTATCCGGATGCGCCTTAATCCATTCCTCCTGATACGCATACAGCTCGCCTAAGTTATTTCTCAATATCGGCTCACAGTGCGATGAACCCATAACGATACCGTACTTATCCGCAAGCTCCGCGTTTCCTTCAGTCGCGTTGAACGCAGTTGAATACTTATGCATTGCCGGCCAGAGGTAATTTGCCTTAAGTCTTAAAAGAAGCTCAAAAATCTTCTCGTATGTCTCATTGTTCATGTTACCCTGACCCATTGAGGTTGACCACTGCGTCAGATTGTATTCATCGTTTAAGAATATACCGCGATATTTAACGGACGGCTCACCCTCAGTGTAACCACCATCAGGGAGGTTTATATACAACTCGTCCGCGTGTCCTATTGCAGTATCAGCCCAGAAGTACCATGGCGAAACGCCTATCTTCTCGGATAAGTCATAGATACCGTAAATAGTACCGCGCTTGTCGCTACCCGCAATAACAATGGTATTGTCCACATTCTGAATGGTGAAGCTTTCCCATTTACCCTCTATTTCACTTACATCAATTTTACCGCTTGCCGCGAGCGCGTCAACGGTTTTACTCTCACCGAGAGTACCGATAACCACGTCAACGCCGTCTAAATCTGCGTCATTATCTGCAACCATGCCCAATACGTCTGTGACAGGCTCCATGTCCTTCCAGACAAACGCCTTTATCTTACCGCCCTTAGGCTTTGTGAGTACCTCATCAAAACGGAAGCCGCTTATAACTCCGCTGCCTATTGTATTTGTTGACTTTTTAACTGCTTTAAGCGCGCCATCCGATTCATATACAGCGACATAGCAATCAGCAGGACTTGAGAGCGGCTCCTTGAGTCTGGCAGTCATACCGTCCTCACTTATTGAAATTCCGGCACTATCAGGCTCTGCCTCAACAGTTATATCATCATTATTTACCGTCGGCTTTTTATCGGTGACGGTTTTAATATCGTTCACCAAATCCTTCGCCGCGCGGATAACGCCTTCATAATCGCTGTCATCTATATGTATCACCGGTGTCTTGTTCTCGCTTACAAGCTCAATACTTCCTGTCTTGGCTGTCAAAGAAACATAGCCCGATACCGCCGCATCGGCATCGCTCTTAATGCGGTCATCATCCTTCGGGTCCTCGTCATCCTTTTTATCGTCGTCATCTTTGGGGTCGTCATTACCATCATACAAACCTTCAAGTACTTCAACAACCGCCGGTATATAGAATTCCTTACATGCAACCACATTCGGGTGAGAACCCTTAGCACCAATCATGTACTTATTCATTTGCGCTGAATCTCTTGTGTCGAGCGTTGAATCTTCAAACATATCAACAACCGCTATGTCCCACTTCTCGCACATTGCAACCGTCAAGTCATGCAGCCTTTTCTGGATTTCAAAATTTCTTGCGCCGGACTTGTGGATTGTTACAAACACATACTTTGCGTCGTCACCCCACTTATCCTTCATCGTCTTTATTGTGTTCTCAAATGAACCGCAGAAGGTATTTGTATCAAAAAACGTAGTTGTTCCCTCCGGTGTTATTTCACCGTAGCACTCTGTCACGTCACGCTGCGTTCCGTTCGGATTGAATTCCGGGTCTGCCTCCTTGCTCCCGTAAGCGTCATTTGTATAGCCCTCAAACACCACTATATCCGGCTTAGCGGAAGGCGCATTTTTAATCTGCGTGAGTATATGGTTACTGCTTTCCATAATCGTGGCTCCGTTTTTCGCCATCATGTTAAGCTTAATTGCGTAATCGTTCGCTATAAGGCGCATAAACGACTGCGCCGGAGCGGTATGTCCGTAAACAATACTGTCACCGAACGCGTAAACGGATTTATTATTGATTACGCTCTTGATATTCGGCTCAGCCTCTACAGCTTCGCCTGTTATCTTTGCGGTTACGTTGTCAACACTAAGCGTTCCGTTAACACCGGGGCTGCGCAGATAGATTGAGCCGAAATTACCCTCAACAGCGCTACTGTAGAAAGCATCTGTGCCTTCCCAGCTGGCGCCTTCTTCGTTTGTCAGCTTTACGGTAACGGTTTCCTGACCGAAATCAGCATCAGCTTCAATATGTATCCACTGATCTATAAAATCAATATTCGCGTTTTTTTTGTTAAACTCTAATGTTGTTCCGCTCCTGTACATCAAGGTTAATATATGACCCGCGCTGTTTTCTATACCGTAGTCTATATTGTTGTTGCTGAAGGACGGATTTTTGTTGCTTATTGCAAACTGTCCGAGTCCCGCGCCGCTCGACTCTACCTTGGTAAATTTTATATCAGCCGTTATTTTAACCACTTTATTCTCCGTGTTAACCTCGTCAAAGGTCATATACGCGCCTGTAGACGACTTTCCCGAAGAATGTTTAAGATACGTTGTTTTATCCGTCTGTATTGTTGGAGCGGAGCTATTTGCCCCAGGCTTCCAGTTACTCGTATTTGTTGTGCCCTCAAAGTCCTCGTAATAGTCAAACTGGTCGGTCTGATTAACTTCGAGTTTAAGTGTCATTTCACTTGCGAAAGGCTTCTGAAGTTCTGATTTAGACTCATTGACTTCAAAATAATCGTAGAGACCGTCATCGTTTTTCTCCGCGAATCCTGCTTTAAGACTGTCGGGAACGGTATATATTTCTCCGTCGTTGTATTCCTCGGTAAGTTCAACCGTTCTGACTAAGTCTCCTTCCTCTTTGCGGTACTCAATTGTAATATCAGCCGTTTGCGCCGCCATTGCAATCATAGGCAAAGCTGATATAATCATTACAGCCGATAATACCGAACCTATAATTTTTTTAATTCTTCCGCTCATAATTATAAATCCTTTCCTGAATTTTATTTTATACCCCCGCACAGCAGATATGATGAGAGAGAATCATAACAGCTACGCGGACGTAAAATAATTTTGTATAGAGTAATTATATCATAAAATCTGACTCAATACCCGAAAAAAATTCTTGAATTCAACCCTAATCCGAACAATATTCTTAATTTTTATTGAATAATTTTTGGCTGTGTGGTACTATATAATCAGATTAAACTTGTACAGAAGGTGATAACGTGAAAAATCCAATCTTCAGCGCAACAAAGGGACTGACCATAAGCTTTGCAGAAGTGTCCGGTCCTCAGAATATGGCACGTCGACATTATCATGATAATTATGAAATATTCCTTATGATAGACGGCGAGAGAAACTTATTTTTTGATAATAAAAAATATTTACTTGAAAAGGGCAGCCTTTTTGTGATAGAGCCGTTTCTTTCGCATGGCACGGCAAGCACTGAAAACCCGTCTTATAAACGATATCTGTTAAATCTCGCGCCTCAGGAACTGTCACCCATACTGTCTCCTAATGAGATAAACATATTGTTTGACGGTGTTTCAACCTGCGCGCTGAGTCTGAATGAGGAAGATTTTCACACAGCCATGTTTTATTTGAGTGAAATAGACCGTCACAAGCGTGAACACAATGCTTTTTCAGAAAAACTTGCACGTATGTTCGCAGTTCATCTTATGGAACTTATTTCCCGCGAGACTAATTCACAAAACGCTATAAAACTTGAAAGCACCACAAAGAAAAATGAAATCCCAATTATGCATGCTTTAAGATATATAAATCTTAACTTCACCGAAAATATAACGCTTGATTTTATAAGCGAGTACGCGCATATGAGCAAGTCGAACTTCTGTCTCGTATTTAAAAAGATGATGGGCGAAACTTTTATCGACTATCTTAACACTCTTCGCATTGCCCAGGTACATAAACTGCTGATAACAACCAATATGCAGCTCGGAGCTATTGCCGAGCAAACCGGTTTTTCTTCCGTGGATTATATGACGCGTATGTTTAAAAAGGTTCATGGCGCGCCGCCGTCTTCTGTTCGCAGAGAAAGTTAAAGCATATGAAATATAATAACAGAACCGCTGACTATTATGTTAAGAATATCACCTTTTAATAATTTTGCACAAAATGAATGCATTTCAACACACTTTTAATAGCAAAAATAAAAAATTTAATGTAAAACATTAAAAATATATTGACAAACATTAAATACAGTATTATTATGATTGTGTCAATCCGGAAAGATAAAATAATAATGACAAATTAATGCTATTGGAGGTAATTAAAAATGAAAAATTTAAACAAGGTTGTAAAAATCGTAGCAAAGGTATTTGAAATAGCGCATTGGGTATGTGCATGTATAATGGTTGTAATGGCAATATGTTCAAGTCAGGTTGCGGAGCGGCTCAGTTTGTTCTTTAATATGAGTAATCCGGAACGCATAGGTGAGGCTTCTGTTTACGGATTCGAGGTGGATTTAGTTAATTCTGCCGGCGGAGTAAATAAGACATCACTGCTTCTGTTCGCTATAGGCGCGGTTATAATCTATGCTCTTGTCGCAATGATATTCCGCAATATTTATCTTATCATCAAGAGATCGGAAAGCGAAACCCCTTTTAATAAAGACAATATCCGTATGACAAGAGAAATCGGTATTTTCTCTATCGCGATTCCGGTTATCGGCTTAATTATGAGTACAATACTCCGTCTTGTGGTAGGGGTTGACGCGGTCGAAACCAGCGTAAATCTCAGCGGTGTTATTATTGGTATCATGGTTCTTTGCCTGACACAGTTTTTTGCCTACGGCGCACAGCTTGAAAAAGACGTGGATGGTCTGTTATAAGAATAGAATGTATGCGTTTGCAGACAGAAAGGCTACGGTGATTATTATGGGAAAAATTGTTCTTCGATTGGATAGAATGATGCTTGAGAGAAAAATGTCGCTGAATGAGTTGGCAGAGCGTGTAGGCATTTCCAATGTGAATTTATCTAAAATAAAGAACAACAAGGTTACGGCAATTCGTTTTGCCACACTCGCAGCAATATGCGATGCGCTCGATTGCGAAGCCGGAGATATTCTTGAGTTTCAGAAAGATGAATAGGTTGGTATCAATTTATATATTTGTATGAGGAAGTCTTTGCTTATGCAAGGACTTCTTTTATTTTATACAGAAAATGAGATATGCCCGCAAAAAGGTGGTAGCGAACAAATCGGCGTTAAAACGGCGCGCTTGCAAGCCGTTAGCCGGTGTGAGCGGGGCTTTTTACGGAAAAGGAGCAGTATGCGGCGTGTGTACTCGCAAAAAGGCGATAGTGAACCAAAGCCGTTGTGAGCGCGCTTGCAAGAGAACAGGTGACGTGAACGTGGCTTTTTGCGAAAGAGGAGGAGCAGCGGCGCGGGTGACTGTCAAGTTAATATAAAGAATATAGAAAACGAGATATGCCCGCAAAAAGGTGGTAGCGAACAAATCGGCGTCAAAACGGCGCGCTTGCAAGCCGTTAGCCGGTGTGAGCGGGGCTTTTTGCGGAAAAGGAGCAGTATGCGGCGTGTGTACTCGCAAAAAGGCGATAGTGAACCAAAGCCGTTGTGAGCGCGCTTGCAAGCGAACAGGTGACGTGAACGTGGCTTTTTGCGAAAGAGGAGGAGCAGCGGCGCGGGCGACTGTCAAGTTTATACAAAGAATATAGAAAACGAGATATGCCCGCAAAAAGGTGATAGCGAGCAAATCGGCGTTAAAACGGCGCGCTTGCAAGCCGTTAGCCGGTGTGAGCGGGGTTTTTGCGGAAAAGGAGCAGTATGCGGCATAAAAAAGAAGTCTTTGCAAAACAAAGACTTCGTAAAACTGCCGCATACTGCGACGTGGTCGGGATGACAGGATTTGAACCTGCGGCCCCTACGTCCCGAACGTAGTGCTCTACCAAACTGAGCCACATCCCGATATGTTCATTTCAAACAACTATGATATTATAGCACAGAATCAAAATAAAGTCAATATTATTATATGAAAAATATTGAAAAAAGTTTTCGCGAAAAATGAGGGGCAGCGATATGAGCGCGCTCTGATTTTTCATAGAAAATCGGAGCAAGCGATAGTTAGCTTGCTCCAACGTGGCAAAAGACTCCATTTTTAGTACAATCGACCTCCGATATCCAATCGGTGGGGTACTTTTAATCGAAAAGAGTAACCGCCATGTAACTCGATAATGCTCTAAACCCATATCGCTTTAATATCAATTTTTGATTTCCTTAGCTTATCAAACAGGAATTTATCGGTCAAACGGTTTATTGAATGAGCCAATTTCAATTAAATTTCCTTCAGGGTCAGCAATGAAGCAGGTTCTTTGTCCCCAAGGTTCTGTTGTCGGTTCTAATACAGAAGTTGCTCCTTTACTGATTGCCTTTTTGTATTCTTCATCTACTTCATCATAGGTATCAACATATAAAGCAATTTCAAAATGACCGTTTAATCCATTTAAGTATTCATACTTCCTACTTGTCATTTTTTCAAAATCTTTTCTTCCGTATAGTAAAAATAAAGTGCCGTCTTTGACAAGATAAACATTAGACGTATCTTCATTCCCTTTTATCTCAAACCCAAGAATATCACGATAAAATCTAATCATTGTTCCCATATCATTAACAAATAATCCAAATCCATCAAGTTTCATAATTTTACCTCCATAGATTCTTACCTCGCTTCAAAAAAGAGTAACCACCATACAGCTCGATAATGCCCTAAATCCATAGTAAAGTGGATAGTTTTCAAGCATTGTATTATATTGAACATTCTAATGTCTTCATCATTTCGCAAAATCCATCTCTTTCGTAAAAGCGCAATCCAGAGATGTTTTTCGGAAAAACTGAAAGCCGAATAAACTCAGCCCCATGTTTTCTTCCGTATTCTTTGCTTGCTGCCATAAGCTTCGTTCCTATCCCACAATTTCTTCTTTCTTCTGAAACAACCAAATCTTGAATATAGGCGTATGTTTGTTCCTTTAGACAAGAAACATTTTTCGTATGTGAAATCATAATATGGCAAAATCCTACAATGCCTGATTCACATTCTGCAACCAAAATATCCTGCGTATCGCTTTTAAAAATACTGTTGAAAAAGCCATCATCTCTGTAACCAATCACAAAATGCTCTGGTTGATAGATAACCGCATCTCTCTCCAATTCGATATAGAGCGGTCGTAATTGCTCTATATCCTGTATCGTTGCTTTTCTTATAATCATACTTTCCTCCGCTAAATCCCGATTTATCTTTTGAATCATTATACCATAAATATGAAAACATTTCAATCGACTATAGATAAAAAAGAGTAATTCTTTTTAAATCAAGAACAAATCCAACTTCTTTAATGGTGAACGTCCCCATGCGACTCTAAAGTATAAAACTCCTGATAAATATGAGGCTGATTTTTGGCTTAATTAAGCCAATTTCACGAAAATATCAATAAGACACTCACAGTTCGGATTAGAAACTTTAAAAAATTATTTTTTTCATTTTAACATTTTTTGATTTCCATGTCCAATTTAACTAATAAATAAAAGGAGCTGGCAAACAGCATAAATACTTGCTTTAAAGAAAAACGGAGGTAAGTGTCCAAACCTTGATGGTTCGGATTCTTACCTCGCTTCACATGGCGGAAGAGGTGGGATTCGAACCCACGGTACCCGTTAGGGTACACCGCATTTCGAGTGCGGGCCGTTATAACCACTTCGATACTCTTCCAAACAGTGCTTAGATATTTTATCACAGAGTCGAAAAAAAGTCAATACAAACACTTTAAAATTTTCTCATGCCTGACCGGATTCAAGCCTTAAAAACCGCCTCCGATATTTCAGAGGCGGTTTAATAAATTTACTGATTCTGTATTTCCAAAGGCTTAATAATTTTATTATATAAGTGCCTGTAGCATATAAGGCTCAGCGAGAGTGAAAATATCTCCGCTATGTTAAACGACCACCATACCGCATTCAGTCCGCCTATCTTCGAGAGAATGAACGCTGACGGCAGCAGCACTATAAGCTGACGCGTTATTGATACGAACATACTCAAAAATCCGTGACCAAGCGCCTGGAAGCAGGAGGAAAGCACAATACAAATCCCCGCGAACGCAAAACTCAGACTGATTATTCTGAGTGCCGGAGCGCCGATTTCAAGCATATACTCTGACGCGTCGAAAAGTCCCAACAATACATCGGGTATAAACTGGAACAGGGCAATGCCTATGCACATCAGCGCGACCGCGTATATAATCGCAAATTTAATTGTCTTTGTCATACGCTCTTTCTTTCTTGCTCCATAGTTATAAGAAACTATAGGCACCATACCGTTGTTCAGTCCGAATACCGGCATAAAGATGAAGCTGTTGAGCTTGAAATATACACCGAACACAGCGACAGCCGTGGACGAGAACGCAATGAGTATTTTATTCATGCCGAACGTCATAACCGAGCCTACAGATGCCATTATTATAGATGGCACACCGACTGAAAGAATAGTTTTTATGTACTTCATTTCAGGTTTAAAGTGCTTAAAATCAAGATTAACATCCGGGTTTTTCTTCAGATTGAACATCAGAGCGAGAGCCGCGGCAATAATCTGTCCTATAACCGTTGCGAGCGCCGCACCCTGAACTCCCAGCTTCGGCATACCTAGCAAGCCGAAAATAAGTATCGGGTCAAGAATGATATTTATAACCGCACCTGTCGTCTGCGTTATCATCGTCAGAAACGTCCTGCCGGTTGACTGAAGCATTCTTTCAAACGTGAACTGCATGAAAATTCCGAATGACATGATAAGACAAATTCTGGTGTATGATACTCCCAGATTTGTTATCTCACTCTCCCCTGCCTGCGCAAGGAAGAATATCTTTGTCGCGAAAATTCCGATAACGAGGAAAATCAGATATCCTATCACCTCAAGGAAAAGACCGTTCATAGCAGTCTTATTCGCGCCTTTGAAGTTCTTCTCTCCCAACGAACGCGACAGGAGCGCGTTCATACCAACGCCAAGGCCTGCTCCGACTGAAATCATAAGATTCTGCATCGGGAAAGCCATCGAAACAGCTGTCAGGGCATTTTCTGAAAGTCTTGATACAAATACACTGTCAACAATGTTATACAGAGCCTGCACAAGCATTGAAATCATCATAGGCAGCGACATACTTATAAGCAGTTTATTTATGGGCATGACGCCCATTTTATTTTCTCTTGTTTGTTCCATTTATATAAATATCCATAGCCTTTCTGCCCACAAATTCAATGAAAAATCTTAACACACTTATCGTGGGCAGATAAGGCGTTAAGTGGATATTTTGCCCATGTGCGTTTTTCCTTTCTTGCGAGAAAAAATTCGCACGGGCAATAAAATCTGTAACGTGATTTTTCACGTTACACCTCATGTATTATTATACAGTAAATGACCTATCTTTTCAATAGGAATACTTGATATTTAATATTGACTTTACATTTTTATTATTATAAAATATTAACAAGATAAGCTAACGGAGGGAGAAAAATGGCGAAGGAAGAAAAGCAAATGAAAATGGGATATCTTATAAAAAGATTCACCCCGTATTTCAAGAAATATAAATGGATACTGATACTTGACCTTATATGCGCGTCGCTCACAACGCTTTGTGAGCTTGTGTTCCCGATGCTTGTGAGATACATAACCGATATGGGAATAAATAACTTAGCCGGACTGACTGTGGGGATAATTCTGAAAATCGGTCTTTTTTATCTTGTACTGAGAGTTATAGATTCCGCGGCTAATTTCTATATGGCGGATACAGGTCATATTATGGGAGCGCGGATTGAAACGGATATGCGCCGCGACCTTTTTTCACATCTGGAAACACTGTCACACGCGTATTATTCCGAGCATAAAGTCGGTCAGATTATGGCAAGAATCACCAGTGATTTATTTGACATCACGGAATTCGCGCACCACTGTCCCGAAGAAATTTTTATAGCGGGCGTGAAAATAATAGCATCATTCATAATCCTGTGCGGCGTTAACATACCGCTCACTATCATCATGTTCGCATCGCTTCCTCTTATATTCATCTTCGTGAAATTCTTTAACACGCGTATGCGACGCGCGTTCAAGAGACAGCGCAACCAGATAGGTGAAATCAATTCACAGGTTGAGGATACACTGCTTGGCATAAGAGTGGTAAAATCCTTTGCAAACGAAGAAATTGAGGCTGAAAAATTTGAAAACGGAAACGAGAAATTCCTCGATACAAAAAAAGACGGCTACTTTTACATGGCGGGATTTCAGACCTCTAACCGCGCTTTTGAAGGGGTGATGTATCTGATTGTAGTCGTTGCGGGCGCGATATTTATGATAAACGGCAAAATAAACCCGGCGGATCTCACGGCATATCTACTGTATGTCAGCACACTACTTGCAACACTGCGCACTATTATTCAGTTTACGGAACAATTCCAGCGCGGCATGACCGGTATTGAGCGCTTCCTTGAGATAATGGATGCTCCGGCGGACATAACAGAAAAGGACGATGCAAAGGAGCTTAAAAATGTACGCGGTGATATAAAATTTGACAACGTAGGATTTCACTATAGTGATGATAATTCCGAAGTTCTTTCACATATAAATCTTGAAATAAAGAAAGGCGACAGCGTCGCGCTTGTCGGACCGTCCGGCGGCGGAAAGACCACATTATGTAATCTCATTCCCCGCTTCTATGACGTCACCGAGGGACGCATACTTATTGACGGCATGGATATACGCGATGTTACTCTCAGCTCTCTGCGTAATTCTATAGGAGTTGTTCAGCAGGACGTTTACCTGTTCTCGGGAACTGTCTATGAAAACATTTCCTATGGACTGCCCGGCGCAGACCGCGCCGCAGTTATTGAAGCGGCAAAGCTTGCAGGTGCGCATGAGTTTATTTCCGCTCTTGAAAATGGCTATGATACATATGTCGGCGAGCGCGGCGTTAAGCTTTCCGGCGGTCAGAAACAGAGAATAAGCATAGCGAGAGTGTTCCTCAAAAATCCGCCGATACTGATACTCGATGAGGCAACATCGGCTCTTGACAACGAAAGCGAAAGAATAGTTCAGGAGTCACTTGAAAAGCTTGCAAAGGGCAGAACTGTGTTCACTATCGCCCACAGGCTCACCACTATCAGGAACGCTAATATGATACTCGTGCTTACAGAAAACGGAATTGAGGAACAGGGCACGCACAAGGAGCTTATCGATAAAGGCGGACTGTATTATGATTTATACAGTATGTATGCGTCACTGTAGTAACAGGTGATAATTAAATGTCCAATATTGTTGAAGGAGGTGATATAAAAATATCACCTCCTTCAATCATTATTCTACCCATTCTACCGTCAGTCCCAACGCTTCCGCGACAAAACGGACAGGAATATATGTTCTTTCCTCTTTCAGAATAACGGTAGTATCCATTTTTATTTCTTTTTTACCTATCATCATAACATTACTGCCGAGCGTCAAAGTGATAACTTCTCCGTTCTCCTTTTCTATAACTGCGGTCTGTGTTTCCTGTACCCAGTCTACCTTACAGTCAAGGAGCTCTGACACCGCGCGGACAGGGACCTGTGTTCTGCCGTTATCGTCCACAAACGGTTTCGCGTCAGGGAAGTCAACCGTTTTTGCATCAACCTTTATTGTGATTGTTTCGCCGCCTTTGATATACAGCGTTTTCGGTTCTGCCGACGGTGCGGGCGTTTCCTCCGGTGCAGCGGTAGGAGCAGGTGTTTCATCAGTATTGGGTGACGAAGTCGGAGCAGGTGTAGTCATCATTTCCTTGTACGCCGGGTCAGTCAGCCACCATTCCGTTTCAGGTAAGTCCTCTGAATAAAAGTCCGAGGGCAGTTTACAATTAGGATTTACATGAATTTTGGACTTCAACAGGAATTGGCAGCCTCTCAATGCGTCTGCGGATATTTTCGGCGTTCCCTCTATCGTAAGTTCCTTTATCATTGTGTTCGCAAGAAAACTCTCTCCGATTTCCTCAACAGTATCGGGAATAACTATATAATCAATGAAATTAGCTGAAAATGCGTTCGCGTTAATTTTTTTCACAGATGAAGGAATAATTATTGTTTCCATATGCGCCGTAGGAAGCTGTGCAAACGCTTGTTTATGAATTTCCGTTACAGAAGCGGGTATCTCGGGTTTTGATGAATTACCCTCGTATGCAACCAATGTACCGTCTATAATATACCAATTGCCATTGTCAGTGTATTTATCGCAGTATTGTTTCCAGTCTGAAAATTTACCCAGATAATCATACAGTTCCACTGTCATTTTAGTGTCTAACTTAATACTGCACTCACTTAAATTCTTTATAGAAAGCGAGCCTGCGTTAATATGCGTAAGCATACTGTTCGGAAAATTCAGTTCCTTTAATTCAGTATACGCAAAGACGCTATTACCCAAATCGGTCAGCCTTTCCGAAAGGTGAACTTTGCGTAGACTATGGCAGTCTGAAAAGGCTTTGTCACCGATTGATGTTACGTTATCACCCATTTCTACCTCCTGTAAACCCTCGACCTGGTAGAATGCTTTGTCACCAATTGATGTTAAACTGTCAGGAAGTGTGATTTTATCGGGCATATCGGCTCTTTCAAACGCTCCGCTGCCGATTGTCTTTAGACTGTTCGGGAATACGATTTCCTTTACCGATATTTGCCCAAATACGCCGTCAGGTATATCGGTTATCCCGTCCGCTAAAATCAGCTTGTCGGCACGCACCGGCATACTGTCAAAAACAACATCCTCGCTTATTGTGAGACTGTTATAATGCTTTAACCGACCCGCCTGCATTTTTGTTATATCCGTTCCTGACGGAATCACAACATCTGCACTGTCACCATCATAAAGATAAATCTTGTTCGTATTCGGATAGTACAGAAAATCTCCGCGCTTTTCGTATTCTTCATCTTCCGCATACACCGAAAATCCAAAAATCATTGACATCAACAATAAAATTGCAGTAATTTGTTTTTTCATAACTTAAACCTCCGTCTTTTATGTTCAAACGTGAAATAATCGTATTTAAACGGGGTCAAAAAAGGTAGCCATACAGGCTACCCTTACTGACCCTCCCCGTTTATCCTATACAATTAGCTTTAAAATCTTTGTGCCGAGATGTCAGCGTATATATTTTCTATAAAGGTTGTTGAACGGTTCAACCTCTCCGTTCTCATCTTCTTTTCCGTCGCACAGGCGGAAATTAATAGTACCCGTAGCCACGTTATATCCCTTTACAATACATAACGGCATATTTACTGCCGTATATATCATCTCCGCCGCTTCCTCTCGTGTTATTTTGCGGTCAGGATTTTCATCGGTTGTGTCAATCAGACCATAGTCATATGCGATTTTAAGCCACGGTTCGTACCACGTCGACGGTTCCACGCTTTTATCTATCATAGCATTATAACCGCTTGCTGACAGGCATATTTTCACAGCCTGCGCGAATGTCACGTTTTCGTCAGGTTTAAAGGTACCGTCCTCAAAGCCGTCTAAGTAAGCACAGTTTGTACTGTATACGATATACTTAAAGCCCCAATAATCACGTCCCACATCAGAAAATCTGCTTTCCTGCGGCAGGTCTGTCGCCTTCAGATCATTTACTCCCGTTGCGATTGCTGCCATTGTGGAAAATTCCGCGCGGGTAAGCAAATCATCAGGTCTGAAATTGCCGTTTTCGTCGCCGGATAAAACTCCCCATTTTGTAAGCTCGGTTACAGCCTCGCTATCACAATCGGGATACGCAAATACAGGTACAGCCGACATAATCAGCGCAAGTGAAGTGAAAAGCGAAATAATCTTTCTGTTCATAAACATATTCAATTCCCCCTTAAATTTGATAAATAAATTATAATAGGAGGAATACAGAAAGTCAATCCACTTTGCAACTTCGGTTAAAATAATGCAACTTCGGTTAATTTTCAATGTTGTTTTGAAACACATTTATCAAAATAATCGTGGTAAAAGTGTGATTATCACGGTTATAGTCCCACTGTAATCTACCGTTATAGTTTGACAGAGATTTTTGAATACTCAAAAATCCGATACCGTGATTATCCTTATCTTTTTTCCATGTGGACAAATGATTGTTTATAATAACAGGCTCATTATCGGCGCTGTTATCTATGCGGATAACAATATAACTGTCATTCATAATATTTATACTGAGAAAAATTTTTCTTTGCGCCGACATTCTGCAGCTTTCCATAGCATTATCAATCAAGTTCGCAAATATAGCAACAACATCAAACTCTTTAATAAAAGATAAATCTATATCTTTTACATAAAGCTGAAAATCTATATTTTCATTATTGCACTCGCGCATCTTTTGAGATAATAATATGTTCAATGCCGGATTATTGGTATATTCCACCAACAAAAACTCCTTATTTTTGTTTTTTAATTGTTGCGTCATAGCAAGAGCTTCGTTCTGCTCTTTTGTCAGTAGCCCTTCAATACTATTGCAGTACTTGTTAAAGTCGTGTGTCATAATTTTTAGTTCATTATATTTTTCTTTCATAAGCTGATAGCTTTTATGATCCATCTCTTTTTTGTGCGATAAGGATTGTAAATATTGTATTTCTATATTTTTATCTGCTATTCGTTCACTCACGACATACACTATAACAGTTGAAGCAATAAGCATTATTCCACAGATAATAAGCAACAGTTCCATTATATCGTTTACATTGTGGTCTAATTGCGAAAATATAAATAAGTATAGACAAGTTGTTATCGGGAATATTATAAGGTACATCATTTCCATAGAATGATATTTGCTGTTTTTATTTGATGACAAATATCTGAAAAGTATAACAAAAAGAAAATATACCATTTTTGTAATCAAAATAAAAGTAATGTCCAGCATGCGCGAAACCGTTTGAACATCATAGCCAATTCTTATATTGATAATTATAGAAGCTATAACATCTCCAACCATTACCAATACCGTTAATATTACTGATTGAAATATACTCTTACCTAAGCTGATTTTATATCCCAAGTACATAATACAACATTGAATCAAAAAACCGCTTATTAAAATTATCGTTGTATTTGTAAGAATACTAATTACATAATAGATAATATATCCGACTATCATAATACAAATACTTTTAGAACGCGATTGTCTGTATTCCATAATTGCACCGCAATAATAGAACAAGATAAAAAATGACATTAGATAAGCGATTAGCATTGATATAGCATAATAAACCATTAGATAGATTTTGCCTGCAAGAACATCTTTTTGTCAAATTCATTATACTGTCTGCGTGACATTTCCGCAGAATATGTTTTACCCGCATATGACAGGGTTACATCTGTTTTATTATGAGCAGTTACATAATGCAGATTGACAAAATAACTTTGATGCGGCGCGGCAAAATAATTCACCTCTTTCCCAATTTGATTTTTTAATGACGAGAATACTTCTTCAGCTATGAAGTCATATTCTGTTGAAACTATACGGGTTCGTCTGCCTATGTTTTCTATAAATATAATTGATGATATGGATAATGTAACAGATAGCTTATTATCAAAATTCACTACTGAAATGACTTTTGTAAGACTATCTATCCGCTCTAATGCTCTGTCAATCCCTTCGCTTAATCTCGTTCTGTCAACAGGTTTCGTAAAAAAACGTATAGCATTAACATCAAACGCCTTATCCAAATATACGGGATAATTTGTAATGAAGAATATTGAACAATCTTTATTTTTTTGAGAAATTTGCCTAGCAAGGTCTATACCACTCATTTCAGGCATTTCAATGTCCAGAAAAATCATATCATATGTTATTCCGGAATCCAATAATTCTTTTGGTGAATTAAATGTCATCAGTTCTTGCGGAACACCTTTTTCTACGAATATATCACAAATAAGCTTAGCTTCATTTTCAAGAAATTTTTGCTCATCATCACATATTGCAATACGCATTTTATCCCACCTTCCATAATATCCTAAATATATTATAACGTGCCTATAAAATATTTTCAACACTGAATTAAAGCATTATTAATCATAACCACCAGTGAACTGGTGGTTTGCTCAGCCCCTAGAAGGGGCAGCACTTGCTTACCCCCTAAAGGCGGTATTGAAAATTTGACATCGCATTACTATCACGGGCGGCCATCTACCGATG
>JAFLUB010000038.1 GCA_022509025.1 Oscillospiraceae bacterium
ATGAATCAACCTGAAATAAAAGAACGCAGAGGCACGGAAATGCTTCGTGCTCCGCATATAAAAGATATCGGTATGACTATGCTTCTGATTTTAGCCGGCAGAGCGTCAGTTTTAGGAATGTTTCCGTTCGGAATGGCTTTTTTCGCTTCGTGTTTTGATAAAAGTATAGCGTATATCGGAATAACCGCGCTGTCCGTCGCGCTGATGACTTCCGCGGGGAACTATATGCTTGTCAAATATCTTGTTGCGGCGCTGATATTCTGGATATATACACGCTTAAAAAAGAAGAACTCAATTGTCGCTTCGGCGTCCTGGTGCGGCGGCTCGATGTTCCTTGGCGGACTTGTATATCTCATGTATAATTTTGCCGGTATGTATGATATATTTATGCTTTTTATAGAGTCGATTATTACATCTGTGATGTACATAATATTTAAAAAGTCCAAGGGGCTTATGCAAAACAGAAAAAAACGCGCGCAAACCGCGCAGGACGAGCTTATCAGTATATCAATAAGCGTTGGTGTGATGATTACCGGTTTGTCGGGAATAATATTTCCCTATAATATAGAGCTTAGTAATATTGTTTCGGTCTATGCTGTACTCTGCATAGCGATGCATTCCTCTCTCCAGGCGGCGGGCAGCGGCGGACTCTGCATAGGATTTCTTGCATCTATGTCAACGCCGTCCGCCGTGGTTATGATGGGAATATTCGGTATAAGCGCGTTGTTTGCCAATCTCTTGAAAGCGTTCGGACGTTTCGGAGTAGCGCTTGGTTTTTTGGGCGGAGCCGCTGTAGCGCTTTTATACGCGGGCAACAGCTTTAATCTGCCTGTGACGATTATTGAAACAGCGATAGGAGCGGTGTTGTTTATTGTCACACCGAAAAAATTCCGCAGCTTTATAAGCGCGTTTTTTTCACAATCCTTAAAAATTGAAGCGCTCAGTACCGATGTGCGGGTAAAGGAATATCTTACTATGCAGCTTGGGAATGTTTCAGACGCATTTAAAAGTCTTGAGGAGTGCTTTGAAACAGCGTCACAAAAACGTCTGAAATCGTATAATAAAGATGTTGCCTATATTTTTGACGAGGTTGCGGACAGGGTATGCGAGAACTGTCCGAATGCCGCAAAATGCTGGCAGAATGATTTCACTCGTACATACAGAAGTATTATGCTGTTACTGGATATTATTGAAACAAAAGGTATTTTAACTCTTTCCGCCGTGCCGGTAAGCTTCAGGGAAAGATGTCTGAGAGCTGAACTATTTATTGTGGAGTTTAATCATGTGTATGAGCTTTACAAGAAAAACCTTGTCCGTATGGGCGAGGCGGTAAGCAGCCGTGACCTTGTCGCGCGGCAATACAGTGAAATATCTACGCTTATGGATAGTATAGCTCAGAATATTTCTTCCGGTTTCTTGTTCCGGGAGGATTTGGAGGAAAGTGTAGTAAACGAGCTTGATAAGGTTGGCATAATAGCGTTTGAGGTGAACATAATTGAAGGCAGCCATGGCAAAATGGAAGCGTATCTCGGTGTGAATAAGGGAATGGAAACGGGAAAAATTGAAAAGGTTCTCAGTGAAGTGCTTGAAACCAATATGGCATACTGTTCGGAAATCGCGGGCGGTCTGATGAAATTTGCATCATGCGCGCGTTACAGAGCGGATATCGGTATCCGTCAGATAAATTGTGACTACACCGATGTTTCGGGCGATAGTATTGACAGCTTTACAACGGACGACTATAAGCATTATATTATCATTTCCGACGGTATGGGCAGCGGTCGGCGCGCGATGACGGAAAGCCATATAACGCTGAAGCTTTTAAGAGATTTTCTGATGTCGGGATTCGGCGTGCATACGGCGGTGGATATGATAAACTCAGCGCTGTGTTTAAAGCTTGACTATGAATGTTTTTCAACGGTTGATTTACTATGCGCCGACCTCATGACAGGAATATGCGAGTTTTACAAAATAGGCGGCGCGGAAAGCGTTGTGCTTCACGGCGCGAATGTGGAAACAATATTTTCCGTATCACTGCCCGTGGGAATGGTACAGGATATAAAAATACAGAGTCAGACAAAACGTCTTTCGGACGGAGATACAATTATAATGATGACTGACGGAGTGAGCGAGGCAGGTTTCGGCACGGCACGGACAAACTGGCTGAAAAAAGAGATAAAAATGCCGTTTGACACGATGGACGAACTCGCTCAGTCGGTTATTGACACAGCGGTAAAAAAGAGCCATGATTCTGTTATGGACGATATGACTGTCGCGGCAATAAGACTTATTGAAAATTAAAAAAAGGCTGTTGCAAATAAGCATTTCAGAAATGTTCATTTGCAACAGCCTCTGTGTTATTTAATACTGTCAATATCATACGGCGTAATCTGATACACGAAGTAATTCAGCCAGTTGGAGAACAGCAGATTCGCGTGTGAGCGCCATCTGACGATTGGTTTTTTTGTCGGGTCATCGCCGGGGAAGTAGTGCTTCGGAACAGTGGGATTTTTACCCTTTTCCAGATCGCGGAAATATTCGTCTTTTAATGTGTTCGCGTCATATTCCGAGTGACCTGTAACGAATATGCGTCTGCCGCCCTTTGTGAACACTATATAAACGCCCGCTTCTTTGGACTCAGCAAGAATTTCAAGCGCTTTGACTTTTTTGATATCCTCTTTTCTCACTTCCGTATGCCGTGAGTGCGGCGCGTAAAATTCGTTGTCAAAGCCGCGTATAAGCTTCGCAGTGCGGCGGTTTATTCTGTGTTTGAAAACACCGGAGCATTTTTCATTTAGCGTGTACTTTGGAATGCCGTAATGATAATAAAGCCCCGCCTGCGCCGCCCAGCAGATGTGCAGCGTTGAGGTGACATGCGTTTTCGACCATTCCATTATTTTGACAAGCTCGTCCCAGTAATCAACCTCTTCAAAATCGAGGTTTTCCACCGGCGCGCCGGTTATAATCATTCCGTCATATTTCGCGTCCTTTATCTCGTCAAAGGTGGTGTAGAATGCGGCAAGATGCTCAGACGGCGTATTTTTTGATTTATGCGAATCCATTTGCAGGAAGTCTATTTCCACTTGCAGAGGGGAGTTTGACAAAAGCCTTAAAAGCTGCGTTTCAGTCGTTATTTTTGTCGGCATGAGATTGACTATTACTATTTTAAGCGGTCTGATATCCTGATGCATAGCCTTTTTTTCGCTCATGACAAATATATTTTCATTACGGAGCTGCTTCGTTGCCGGCAGCTTGTCGGGTATTTTTATCGGCATTGTCTTTCCTCCTTCCGTTTATGTACGTGCGTCCATTTGATTATGGTGCTTTATCAGTATAACATATGTTTTTACTTTTTACAAGCCAAATTAAAAGAATAAATACCATCTCAAAAAACTATACTAAAAAATAATGAAGTTTTGTATACACAGAGAGGTGATTTTTTTGAGTAACGAAAATGAAAACAAACCTGAGCAAATAGAACAGGAAAGGGAACAGATAAAGGAATTCGGCAGCGTTGAGACAAAGAATCCGCGCGGGAATATACATTGTCTTAACATAATAGGGCAGGTGGAAGGGCATATGACGCTGCCGCCGCAGAATAAGACCACGAAATACGAGCATGTTCTTCCTCAGCTTATAGCGGTGGAGGAAAACCCGGAAATAGACGGGCTGATGGTGCTTCTCAATACAGTGGGCGGAGATGTGGAGGCAGGACTTGCGATAGCGGAAATGATAGCCGGAATGAGCAAGCCGACAGTGTCATTGGTGCTTGGCGGCGGGCACAGCATAGGCGTACCTTTAGCGGTTGCGGCGGATTATTCATTTATCGCGCCAACGGCGACAATGACCGTGCATCCTTTGCGCATGAGCGGCGTTGTGATAGGCGTGACGCAGACGTTTCGGTATTTCCAGAATATGCAGGATAGAATTATTGAGTTTGTTGTTTCCAATTCGGCGATATCAAACGAGGATTTCAGGAAGCTTATGCTTGCGACAGATGAAATAGCAAACGATGTGGGCAGTATATTATTTGCAAAAAAGGCAGTTGAGAGCGGACTGATAGACGAGATGGGCGGATTAAAGGACGCGCTTAATAAAATGTATCAGCTGATAGAGGAAAGGAGAAAGGGAAAATGATTTATTCCGTAATGCCGGCGGATGTGGTGTTCTTCGATCAGACGCAGATACGCAGCCGTCATATCAAGATGTATGACAATGTCACATTGGAGCTTGTGGATGGCATTGTTGACAGAATTATAAGCTCAAATCCTCAGGATTATCTTAAATACAGTAACTTATTGGGTTCAAGAAACATATATTGCTCACCCAAATAACTCTTAAATTTTTCTGCTTGCCCAAACTGTGAAATTCTTCGTCAGAAAACCTTGAAAAACGCGAGTTTTCCTGCGATTTTCTTCCTTGACTTTCGCAGCCTGTTCTTCGCAGAAATTATTCAAGATTTAATTGGCGGAGCAATAGAAAACCCGGTTAAAAAACACGTGGAAAAATTTCCTTGCAAAATCCCAAAGTATAGTGTATAATGAAAAAGGTTGCCCATACCCGGCGGCAATACACTACAGAAGGAGGAAAAATAATATGCACGATAATGTATATGACGTTTTGTTGGAACGCGGTCTGATAGCCCAGACAACACACGAGGAAGAAATCCGGGAATTATTAGGAAAGGAAAAAGTAACGTTCTATATCGGCTTCGACCCGACAGCGGACAGCCTTCATGTAGGACACTTTTTGCAGATGGTGGTTATGCGCCACATGCAGAATTACGGTCACAGACCTATTGCGCTTGTCGGCGGAGGAACGGGACATATCGGTGACCCGTCCGGCAGAACCGATATGCGTCAGATGATGACAAAGGAAATAATCGACCATAACTGCGAGTGCTTTAAGGAGCAGCTTTCCAGAGTTATTGATTTCTCGGAAGGTAAGGCAATAATGGTAAACAATGCCGACTGGCTTCTTGACCTTAATTATGTCGAGTTCTTACGCGACATCGGCTCATGCTTCTCGGTAAATAAGATGCTTACCGCAGAATGCTTTAAACAAAGACTTGAAAAGGGACTCTCATTTCTTGAATTTAACTATATGCTCATGCAGAGCTATGATTTCCTTATGCTCAACCGTGAGTATGACTGTAAGATAGAGCTTGGCGGTGATGACCAGTGGAGCAATATCTTAGGCGGTATTGACCTTTGCAGAAGAAAGGATCAGAAACAGGTTTACGGTATGACTTTCACTTTGCTTACAAATAGCGAGGGAAAGAAAATGGGTAAGACTGCCGCAGGCGCTGTATGGCTTGATCCGAAGAAGACAACTCCGTATGATTTCTATCAGTACTGGGTAAATGTGCAGGATGCAGATGTTCTTAAATGTCTTAAGCTTCTCACGTTTGTTCCGATGGATGAAATCCGTAAGATGGAAGAGTGGGAAGGTCAGCAGCTTAACGAGGCAAAGAGAATCCTTGCCTATGAGGTGACAAAGCTTGTGCATGGCGAGGAGGAAGCTGAGAAGGCTAAAAAGACCGCTGAAGAGGTATTCGCAAAAGGCGGAGTTTCTGACGATATGCCAACCACAGTTATTCCCGACGTTGTCGGAATGGGTGTTCTGGACATGCTTGTTAAAACAGGACTTCTTCCGTCAAAGGGCGAGGCGAGACGTCTCGTTCAGCAGAACGGTCTTACGATTAACGATGCTAAATATACAGACGTAAACGGAACTGTTACGGCGGATATGGTGACAGAAGACGGAATCATTATTAAAAAAGGTAAAAAGACCTTCCACAGAGTTGTGGTATAGCATTTGCTTCACAAATGCCGGTGCGCGGAGTGCCGCTAAACTACGATTTCTCGACAAAGCAAAAGAGGCTTGGTTAAAACGTAACAGTTTTAACCAAGCCTCTTTTTAGAATAATTGGGGTAGAAAATTCTTAATCCAGTACGTACACAACACAGCTTCGTCTTCCGAAGCGTCTGGCGTCCGAATCCTCAGGATAGCACAAATCAATCTTATTGCCTTTTATGCCTCCGCCTGTATCTGCCGCATTTGCAACGCCGTATGACCATGAGCCGTCAGGCGCGGTCACATAAAGTTTTGAACCCAGAGGTATAACTCTCGGATCAACCGCCGCTATTCCGTATCCGAGCGGAACGCCGGTTGCAGTGCCGGAATAACCGCCGTTTTCTGCGGGTGACGTTGTATATGCCGTTGCCGTCATAGTAATTTTTTTCTTATAGCTGTAACCGTTAACAGTTCCGCCATTATCGCTGACGATTGATTTTGCCGGAGTTGGTGTTAAGAAAACAGGTTCAGGTGTCACAACAGCGGTTCCTTTAGCTATAACCTTGTTTCTCGGCTCAACAGTCACACTTTCACTGAGAAGCGCTCTTTCGGATTCCTGTCCATCCTGATATGTAACCTTATGCTGTAATTCCTTTAAGCCGTCCTGCCCTTCGTCGACAACCTTTTCCTGTCCCATGGGCAGTTCCGGATCTTCTACATATTCTACGCCGCGTTCTATAGACTCGGTTGTAGTTTCGTCAGTATGACTGATTGTGACAAGTTCAATAGTATCTCCGTCAGCGCTGATCATATCATGCTCGCCGGGAATATAACCGGCTTCCACAAGCGCGTCTTTCGCGTCCGCTTTTGTGACTGTGACGAACTCCTCATAATCCCCTGATTTGATTTTTATTTTTTTGCCGCGTTTTATTATAATATCGTCATTGTCCGCAACAGGTTTTTCTGTTGAAACGTTGAGCCTGTCCGTTTCGGAGATATCAAGCCCGCGTTCAGCAAGCACCTCCTCGACATTCGCCCCTCTTGTTTTTATTCTTTGTGTTGAGTTAAGCCCTGTGAACTCGTTTATTTCTGTTATTGTAATCTCCTTTGCTGAAGCATTGTAGACTGTGCCTAAAATAATGGTTGTGACAGAAACAACAGTGATAAGAGCAATAATTGTCTTTCTGCGTCTGGACCTTAACTTAGCGCGGCGTCTTTTTTCACACTGATCTCTAAAATTCTCAAGCCTTTGGCGTTTTAAATTTTTTTCATGTGTAGTCATATAAACTTAGACTCCTTTCATAACTTAAAGCATAGTATACTACAAAAATATTACAATGTCAATAGTTTTATTACAATTTGATTACAAATTAATTTCAAATGTTTCAAAACCAATTCATTGCAGTATTTTTGTTTACATATATTACTATTTATATGCATATAATTTACATTTTATTCCAATTATTGTAAAAAATTTGTATAATAAATTGTTGTTTAGCGGCGATTGATATATATCGCATATAAACAACAATTTATTTATATATGTATACCGACATTGTTCTTCGGAAATAATAGGTAATAAATGAAATATCTTGTGCCGCATGGCGGCGGAATGGAGATTAACGTGAAAGAATTGACAAAAAAGGTTGTAATACTTAATAATTTCACTTCGCCTTATATCAGTCAGGCGATTATTGTACTGAAAGACTACAATCCTAAGTTGGAAGGGAAGGCGGTCGCGGACGCTGAGATGATTGTGAGCAGATACATTGACCGTATGCAAAAAAACGGACAGTCCGTGAAGACTGTCCGCAAAAAAGGGATTTTATTTAAAACTTTTATTGGATTATTGATAGCTATTGCTTTTCTGGCTATGATAAAATATCTGCTTTAATTAAAGTTAGAATCTATATAGCTTATGTAATCCTTATATTTGGATGATGTTGAGGAAGTGACGTCATAATTGAAGTCATAATAAACCGCAAGCCCGTTTCGGACGATGCATTTTCTGTGATACATGGTTCCGTTTGCTTCGGCGGTCACATAATAGTATTCACTTCCGGCACGGGTTTCAGAGTCATCTGAAGCGCCTATCTGTATTATGTATTCCTTCATCAAATCCTTGGGTTCGCCTGATTTTGCTTCCTGCGAAACTATCATACTTGCGCCGCCCAGTGAATCTGTCAGATTAAGCTTTTCATTCCCCGAAGTAGTGTTGGAATGGAATGCAGACGGATACGGACAAGTTATATTAGCTACAGTAATTTCCGAATATCCGCTCTTTAAGTTTGAAGACGAAGAAGCTGTTGCCGGAATCGGTGTCTGTATTGTTCCGCCTGATGAGTCTGCCGGTAAATTAATCGTGTCATTATCCGGGAATATATTATATCCTATAAGTATACTTGCTATCGCTATAAGTACAATGATCATAAAGAACATAAAAGGATTATTTTTTTTCTTTTTCCGCTTCTTGCTCATTGCCTGCTTTTTTTCTTTTTCTGCAAGACGCTTTTTTCTATTTAAACGTTCCGCTTTAAGCTCTTCTATCTCGCGGCGCCGTATAGCCTGGCTGCTCTCCTTGTTCTTTCTGACTGACTGGCCGCACCTATCGCAAAAACGCATTCCTTCTTTAAGTTGTCTGCCGCAATTTTTGCAGTACATAAAAATATCCATAGCCTTTCTGCCCACAAAATAGTAATGAAAAATATTGACGTCCCTATCGTGGGCAGATAAGGCGTTAAATGGATATTTTGCCCATGCGCGTTTTTCGAAGCTTGCGAGAAAGAATCGCACCGGCAATTAAATATGATTAACGTGATTGTGGAACAACAGGTTTCCGGGGTACCCGCCCGCAATTCATTGCGCTGGCGGGTCGGGTTCTTCTTTTTCACGTTACCCCACCGAATTAGTTGTTTAATCCATTATACTATATATTGTGGTTAATTGCAAGTAATTTTCGTAATTTTATTACATATAGATTACAAAAAACAAGTTTTTTATGAAATATTTGTAATAATAATGCAATGCAAGCATTCGCAAGGCGCACAGGCGAAGTATGGTCTGACCGGAGGTCAGCCAAAAGTATAAAGAACACCGAAGTATACTCTTTGCGAAGCATTGTGACGAAGTATACCGGCACGGAGTGACGAAAAACGCACGGCAACTCCCATATACAGATGCACGCCGCTAAACTACAATTTATTATCACTTTTTGAAGCGTAAAACCAAGTCTTTATCCTCTTTGGAAACTCTGTTTGATTCGCGTATTTTTCGGACAGCCATGTTCTGCGTAACGCTGTTAAGCTTATTATCGGCAAGAAAGACAATCGTTTTATCACGACATTTAGCTACGGCAGTCGCGACAAGCCATGCCTGCATCATCTGAACATAATAGAAATCCGAATTTACAGAATTAACATATGAAAGAACTCTGTCTATGTATTCATCTGTAAGATAAAATCCCAACAGACAGCCAAAGCCGTATCGCTGAATCCACGGATTAGAATGGTAAATAAAATATTCTATATCATTCAAGAATTCGTCAAGATGCTTTCTGAGTCCCTTGAACGAAACAATGTCACATGTTTCCCAGCTTGTGATTTTACCGGCGTATTCCTTTATATACCCGAGCATTTCTTTATAATCGCATTTTATAAGCGTCATCACAAGACCTTCAACCATTATTTCCTCACGGTATCCGCCTTTTTTACATTGAAGAAATTCCGTGTAATTACCCTTTGAAATCTCTTTTGCCGTCTGCCGGAGTATGGGTACGCGTATTCCGAGCGAAAGCTCCGCGCCCGGGACGAGTGAATCGCTGAATGCTTTATATTTTTCGTCTGCAAGAGTTCTGAGATAACCCACAAATTCCTCATAATCCGCCTGTGTCCATGATTCTCTTTTTAATTCCATGCTTTTCCTCGTTTCTCATATAATCCAACTGTTATTTTTTGAATTATTATATTATCCGGCTATGTCATTGTCAATGTAATTTTTATATGAAATTTAACAAATTTATTGTATTCCATTCTGAATTGTGGTAGAATAGAAACGATATTATGCGATAATTATTCATTAGGTTTATAATAAAGGAGAAGACAGATGAAAAATACGGTATCAGTCTTTAAAAATGCAAAAAACGGCGGCAAAAAAGTGACAATGCTTACAGCGTATGACTACACCACCGCGCAATTGGAGGACGCGGCGGGGGTAGACGCGATTCTTGTCGGGGATTCTTTGGGTATGGTCATGCTCGGCTATGAAAACACGCTGTCCGTTACAATGGAAGATATGATACACCACAGCGCTGCTGTAGCGCGCGGCGCAAAAAAAGCTTTTGTGGTAACGGACATGCCTTTTATGTCATATCAGACTTCCGTATATGACGCTGTTGTAAATGCCGGACGGCTTATAAAGGAAGGTCATGCGGATGCGGTAAAGCTTGAAGGCGGCGTTAAGTTTAAGGAGCATATACGCGCCATTGTTGACGCGTCAATACCAGTTATGGGTCATATAGGAATGACGCCGCAGTCGGTAAACGCTTTCGGCGGCTTTAAGGTGCAGGGTAAATCAATCGAAGAAGCAAAGCGGCTTATTGATGACGCTAAAGCTGTCGAGGAAGCGGGAGCGTTCGCGGTTACGCTGGAATGTGTGCCTGCCGCGCTTGCGGAATATGTGACGGAAATGCTCAGTATACCGACAATAGGTATCGGCGCGGGAAAAGACTGCGACGGACAAGTGCTTGTTTATCAGGATATGCTCGGCATGTATTCCGATTTCACCCCTAAGTTTGTAAAGAGATTTGCAAATATCGGCGAGGAAATGAAAAACGGTTTTGAAAATTATATTAAAGAAGTGAATGATGGCAGCTTCCCGGCAAAGGAGCATACCTTTAAGATAGATGATGATGCAATGAAGGCTGTCACGGAGGATAAATAAATGCAGATTATAAAAAATATAAGCGAGCTTCGCGCTATAATCAAAAATTGGAGAAAGGACGGTCTTTCAGTCGGACTCGTGCCGACGATGGGATACCTTCATGAAGGACACAAGAGTCTCATAGACCGCGCGGTTAAGGAAAATGACCGCGTTGTAGTGAGCGATTTTGTAAACCCGACGCAGTTCGGACCGAATGAGGATTTTGAGAGCTATCCGCGCGATATCAATGCGGACGCGGCTTTATGCGAAAGCGCGGGGGCGGATATCATATTCAATCCCGAGGCTGAAGAAATGTATGATGACGCGCTCACGACGGTTAATATGACTGATATTACGGAAGGTTTGTGCGGTAAAACAAGACCTACGCATTTTTCGGGCGTATGTACGGTTGTGAGTAAGCTGTTTAACATTGTAACGCCTGACAGAGCGTATTTCGGACAGAAGGATGCGCAGCAGCTTTGCGTTATACGCAAAATGGTCAAGGATCTGAATTTCGATATAGAAATTATAGGCTGTCCGATAGTGAGAGAAGGGGACGGGCTTGCAAAAAGCTCGCGAAACACCTATCTTAACCCGGAGGAGCGCAAGGCAGCGTTATGCCTTTCGCGCGCGCTGCAGCTGGGGAAAAGTAAGATTTCAGACGGCGAGGAAAACGCGGACAAGATTGTTAAGATAATATCAGAAGAAATACAAAAAGAGCCGCTTGCAAAGATTGATTATGTCGAGGCGGTAAACTATAATAATCTTAAACCGCTTAGTAAGATAGAAAAGCCGCTTTTATGCGCGATTGCCGTTTATATAGGTAAAACACGTCTTATAGATAATTTTATTATTGAGTAAAGGGGTCACTCGGAATGGAAATAACGATGCTCAAAGGAAAAATCCACCGCGCCATGGTTACGCAGTCGGAGCTTAATTATGTAGGAAGTATAACGATTGACAGCGCGCTTTTGAAAGCTGCGGGGATACTGGAATATGAAAAGGTTCAGGTAGTGGACATAGATAACGGCGAACGCTTTGAAACGTACACAATCGCGGGAGAAGAGAATTCGGGCGTTATCTGCCTTAACGGCGCGGCGGCAAGACGCGTGCAGAAAGGTGATAAAATAATTATAATGTCATATTGCTCTCTGACTCCCGACGAAGCGCAAAATCATAAGCCTGTTGTCGTGTTCGTTGACGATGATAATAAAATCACAAAATTATCAAGATATGAAAAGCATGGAGAGATAAATTAAAATTTATGCAGTATATTATTTCAATATCTGTGTTTCACATAACGGCTCCATTCCATCCCATATAAACAGACAAACTCTGTCTGCCCGTGTATAATCATCCATAGATATCATTATCAAAGACTGGATTGCTTCCTTTGACTGGATAGTTATATTATCGTTTGTGATTTTCGTCAGAACGTTATTGTTATCATATAACGCTGCGTATATTTTTATATTATTCTTATCTGTAATACCGTTATTTGATATATTAACACCGTATATATAGGCATTGAAAGGACTGTCAATCCCGACTTCAACGGTTTTTATCATGTCAATTCTTTTTTCTATGTCATCCTGTTCAACCGCTATAGTGCCTATTTCTGTATTGTATCCGTTTTTTGATACTGTATATGTATACGATTTGTTATTATTAACGCGTATCCGCGCAATACCTGATTCATCAGTTAAAACAGATTCGCCATTGATTTCCACAGCTGCATTTTTCAGAGGCGCCCCGTTGGACAGCGCTTCTATAGTAACCGTACTTCTGTTTTTTTCCTTCTCAATGTCAAAAAATCTTATATCATAACTCAGAACTGTCTCTGTTCCGTCGGTATATTCAATACCGGACAGTTCAATATTGAATACATCTCCGTCATTTATTGAGCCTAATGAATTCGGATCAGGTCTGAATACAATAGCTTTGCCGATACCATATCCGCCGTTATCAACCGCTAAATGCATCTTGCTGTCAGACAAGCCTTCCTCGCCGAGATCGGGAGTATTCTTATCAAATACCCATACTTTACCGTCACGCTTGCGTGTCAGCTTTAAAGTAATTCTATCCTTATCCGGCACAGCATAGGGCGCGCCGAGATTTAAACTCCACGGACAATCTATTGTGTCTTTTATATAGCTGCTTCCTGCCATATACTGTATCGGAAAATCTCCCGCGGCAGGCCATGCTACATATGAATCAAAATCTGTTCTGTATGATGTTTTGCCGAATACATACATATTAGCTCTGTGTCCGCGGTAAGAAGCGGAGGGACCCTGAGCATATCCTATGCCGAAGTCCTGATTTCCGGGCTTTAGAATCCATCTTCTGTGTCCCGCGCGCGCTATATTATTTGCGCCGGCATCGTATATCCAGCCTAACACACACGCGGAAATATTATCCCTGCCGGCAGAAATATTAGCTCTGCTGCAGCCTTGATATGCGATATCATAAAATTCATCTGTCATATCATCCGGTTTATACGGATAATGATCAAATTGATTGGATGATGCTAACAATACAGCGCCATGCTGCGAAATATCATTTAATTCCGGGAGGAAATCCGAATTTTCATATGGTACGCCGGCTAAGTATCTCACCATTTTCAACACGTTGGCTGCGTCGTCTATATCTGATTGATTTAATGAACCTGCGCTGTACGGCGCGGTAAAATTCGGTTCAACTTCGTACCGTGTCTGCATATTAGAGGTGAACGCTGTATGCGCAAGCTTCCTTTCCGTTGCTATGATTTCTGATATAGTATTATTATGATTTACCTCTATAATTTCATTTGCCGCAAATGTAATTATATCATCTTTAAATTCCGGCGCCTCAATATCATTTTCAGCGTTTGCGTTGACAGCGCAGAAGATTAAAATGAATATTAAAGATAATGACACAACCGATTTTTTTTTCATATTTTATCCTCTCCCTTAATTCCATATTGACTATTATATCAGATACACACTGAGATTACAACAGCTTTATGGGAATATCAATGTACATAATAAAAAAACGCTGAATTTAGAATCTCAAATTCAGCGCTTTTTATAGTGAAAATAACTTATCTTGTTACGATATCAACCGGAACATCGAAAATCTTAGCAACCTTCAGAATTGTGTCAATATGTCTGCCGGCTGCGGCTGCCATATGATGTGTCGGGCCTGCTTCGCTCCACTTATTGCAGAACTCTCTTGCTCCGCAAGTGAAACGCGTACGCATATTTGTATCACCGAATGTGAAGATAGGTCCGTCCTCGTTAACACCCTCAGCCACAACGAACTTGAAGTTTCCGTCCTTGTCCTGAGTGATACCCAGATATGTAACAGGACCAAGATGCGGATAGAACTGCGTCAGATAACCGCCGCCTGTCTTTCCGTGGAATACAGGCACGATTTTCATGGTCGGCTTCTTTGCTGAAATGTCCGCATCACCTGAACCGCTGTGTCCGATAATGCAGATATCCTCGTTAAAGTCGATTGAGTACATTTCTGAAAGCTGACCCATACCTGAAATAGTCTTTAAGATGCTCATTGCCATTGCAACCTTAATATCGCCCTCAACAGCGCAGGCAACGCCCTGCTTGATAAGCATTGAGAACGCCGGAATCAGCATACTGTCTAAGATTCCTGCCTTGCCCTGAGCGAAGCCGTCATAATGGGAAGCAACGAAAGCAATCTGCTCGTCCTTAACCCACTGCTCAAAAGCGACAACGTATTTTGCCATATCCCAGACCTTTTCAATAGTGCCGCCGTCCTCGATGTCAAATGTGTCAAGAATATCCTGAGCCTTTGCTTTGATTGCAGCTTCGTCTGTGATGTCATCGGCAATTGCCCACATCTTCTCCCAGTCAAACTGCTTTGTGTAAAGGAACATTCTGTGATAAAGGTTTGTTTCGTCTATGTATAAGTCCATCATACCGGGGTACGGACGGCCAATCTGCGCAAGGTTAGTATCACGGAAACGACGGCGCACCTGAGCAGCGCGGCACCAGTCCTCAATTTCAGCCTGTACATACGGGTCTCCGCCTTCAACCACGCCTGTGATAACAGCGTGACGCTTACCCGCACGCTCTAAATCAGCTACCATTTCGCCGACCGCGCCGCAGGCATATAATTCACCCAGCCATGTCGCAGTATCGGTATTCGCATAATCGGGAGCCTTCTTTTTCTGGATATTTACCAGAACAACAGGCACGTCCAGATCACGAACAGCCGGAAGCATATTATAAGAAGTAGCGTATGTGAGAAGCTGTAATATTACAAGGTCAACGTCAGCCGCGCGGAACTTATCGCCGGCTGCCTGAGACAGCTCCTTAGTGGTAACAATACCGCCGTCTACGATTTCTACTGTATCGGGAAGAGTCTTTTTGAACGCTTCATACTGCGCCTCAAATTCCGGTACCAATGACGGGAATTGCGGCAGATATGCCCCTAAAGCAATAGAAAAGACACCGATTCTTGCTTTTGTGTTTACTAACATAAATAAATCCTCCTTTGATTTTTTAAATATTTTATATCATTAATAAAATTTTACCACAATTCAAATGGTATTGCAAGCAAATTTTAGTGGTATTTAATAAAATTATAAGAAGCAGCGCAGATAAGGGACAGTCCAATGGACTGATTCGATTTAGATGCTCAACGAAAGAACTCACCCGACGGCGTACCGTAACGGTTTTGCTTTCAGCAAAACACGCCTGTGGCGACTATCGGCTATAAGCCGATAGCGTACAGGTACTCCGAGAGGTGAGTTCTGTTCGTAGTGTAAGCGGTCTGCGCTAAATCGGGCAGCCCTTATATATTTTCCATTGATTTAATGCTTTCCAATACCTTTTCAAGCATTTCCTTATATTTTTCGCCCTTTGCCGTTTCCTCGTCCACAACCTTCTTGGGAGCTTTGGAAACGAAGCCCGGGTTATTTAATTTACCTTCAACCCTCTTAATCTCGCCTTCAAGCTTTTTCTTTTCGGCGTTAAGTCGTTCGAGTTCTTTTGTTTTATCAACAAGCTCGTCGAGTGGCAGGAAAATCTCCGCCGATGGAACGACGATATTAACCGCATTTTCGCTTATTCCGCTCTTGTCCGACTGAACAACTGCTTCAGACGCGGAGGCAAGCTTTTCAAAGAACGCAGTTCCCTTTGAGAACACATCATGTTTGTCCGTAACGATAATAACCTTTGCCTTCTTTGACGGCGGAACATTCATTTCCGCGCGGCGGTTTCTTATCGCGCTTATTGCCTGCATGATAAGCTCCATGCTTTCCTCGTCCTGAGGGAAGTCAAGCGCTTCATCGTATTCAGGCCATTCGCTTATCATAATGCTTTCGCCCTCGTGGGGGAGGTGCTGCCATATTTCCTCGGTAATAAACGGCATGAACGGATGCAATAACTTCATTGTGTTTGAAAGAACGTATGTCAGAACATACTGTGCCGTCTTTGCTGTCGGGTTTTCCTTATCGAAAAGTCTCGGCTTAACAAGCTCAATGTACCAGTCGCAGAAGTTCTCCCATATGAAGTCATAGAGGTTTGATAAAGCGATACCAAGCTCGAACTTATCAAGATTTTCTGTAACGACCTTCACAACCTTGTTGTATCTTGATAAAATCCACTTATCCTCAAGCTGTAAATCCCGAGCGTCAGGCAGCTTGTTCTCTGTCACATCAAGATTCATAAGCGTGAATCTTGACGCGTTCCAAATCTTATTCGCAAAGTTACGGCTCGCTTCAACACGCTCAATATAGAAACGCATGTCATTTCCCGGCGCGTTACCTGTTGCAAGCGTGAAACGCAAAGCGTCCGCGCCGTACTGCTCAACTATTTCTAATGGGTCAATACCGTTACCCAGAGATTTCGACATTTTTCGTCCCTGACTGTCACGTACCAGACCGTGAATAAACACATTCTTAAACGGTACTTTGCCTGTGTGTTCTAATCCGGAGAACATCATTCTCATTACCCAAAACGGGATTATATCATAGCCCGTTACAAGCACGCTTGTCGGGTAAAAATACTCCATATCTTCCGTTTTGTCGGGCCATCCCAGCGTCGAGAACGGCCACAATGCCGACGAGAACCATGTATCGAGAGTATCGCTGTCCTGACGCATCTTTTTGCCGCACTTTGGGCAAACCGGACTTTCATCCTTTGTTACAATCATTTCACCGCAGTCGTCACAGTAGAACGCGGGGATTCTGTGTCCCCACCAAAGCTGACGCGATATGCACCAGTCGCGTATATTCTCAAGCCAGTGGAAATACACCTTCTCAAAATGATCCGGAACAAACACGGTTTCCTTGTTTTTAACAGCATCAATAGCCGGCTGTGCGAGGGGTTTCATTTTAACGAACCACTGTTTTGAAATAATCGGCTCAACAGTTGTTCCGCAGCGTGAGCATGTGCCTACGTTGTGGCTGTGGTCTTCAACCTTAACAAGCAATCCTTCGGCCTCTAAATCTTTAACGATTGCTTTTCTTGCCTCATAGCGATCCATTCCTTCGTATTTGCCGCCCAAGTGGTTTATTGTCGCATCGTCATTCATAACCTTAATCTGCTCAAGATTATGACGCAGACCTACCTCAAAGTCGTTCGGGTCGTGCGCGGGCGTAATCTTAACGCAGCCTGTACCGAATTCCTTATCAACGTACTCGTCAGCTATAACGGGAATTTCACGACCTACAAGCGGCAGAACAAGCATTTTTCCGACTAAATCCTTGTATCTTTCGTCTTCGGGATTTACCGCAACCGCAGTATCGCCCAGAAGCGTTTCGGGACGCGTTGTCGCGATTATTACATAACCGTCGCTGTCCTTAATCGGGTACTTGATGTGCCAGAAATGCCCTGCCTGCTCCTCGTGGTCAACTTCAACGTCAGAAAGCGCAGTTATGCAATGCGGACACCAGTTTATAATTCTTGAACCCTGATAGATAAGTCCCTTGTTGTAAAGATTTACGAACACCTCTTTGACAGCTTTTGACAAGCCCTCGTCCATTGTAAAGCGTTCTCTGTCCCAGTCGCATGAAGAGCCTATCTTTTTAAGCTGGTTGATAATTCTGTCTCCGTATAACTTTTTCCAGTCCCAAACGCGCTCGAGAAATTTCTCGCGTCCCAAGTCGTAACGGCTAAGTCCCTCTTTTTCACGGATTTCTGCCTCCACCTTTGCCTGAGTCGCAATGCCGGCGTGGTCTGTACCGGGTAACCATAAAGCGCTGTAGCCCTGCATTCTCTTGTAACGGATTAAAATATCCTGCAATGTTTCATCAAGAGCATGTCCCATGTGCAGCTGTCCCGTTACGTTCGGGGGAGGGATAACTATTGTGAAAGGTTTTTTATCCTTGTCAATCTCTGCGTGGAAATATCCTTTTTCCACCCACTCGTTATAAAGTCTGTCCTCGAATTCCGAGGGGTTATAGTTTTTTGCTATGTTTTTTGCGTCTTCCATTTTTATATTAAAACTCCTTTTAATTTTTATAATGTGATAACGTGGAAAAGGCCGGTCGCAAATTGCATTTGCTGCTCGCCCATGCAACAAAGGAACCGAGCAGGTTGCCCTTTTGAAGAACGCCGACGTATGTTTATACTTCAGGTTCTGGAAAAGGGTGAGATGCGATGCTTTTTTTTTCACGCTATCTTTCTAATATGAATATTGTTAAAAATATTATTACCGCTATTATAAGAGCGGTGTACTTGACTCGCAGAACCATTCTTTCCGTTGGCTCTTTTTTGAGGATTTTCGTAATTATAAATTCCGCGCGGAATGTCATAAACACCGCAATAAGTCCCGCCAAAACAGCCATGATGCGAATTATTGTCACAGATACACACACCCTTTCATTTATTTTTGGGAAATCCCTTCAGTTATTATCGCATTTTAGTCCCGTTTTGTCAAGGTAAAACTTACATGAACGTAAATTAGAAAGTTTAAAACGTAAAATGAATATGTTGCAAATTTTTTTAAGATATGTTACAATATATTAATCAGGAGACGTTGAGTAATATTAATATAAAACGGAATATTGATTTTCAATATTGGTATAATATATTTAAAATGTGATAAATTAAGAATAAAAGCACTGAAACCGGAATAAATATAACTTGATGATAAAAGATATTTAATTACTACAGAGGAGGTTTATACCCATGGATAATAATATAACGAATAATCAGGCAACTATTATAGGCATAATAGAGGACGAATTCAAGTTTAATCATGAAATTTACGGAGAGAAATTCTACACCTGCACAGTCCGCGTTCCCAGACTCAGCGGAACAGATGATGACGTGCGTATTATGGTTTCGGAAAGACTTATAATGGACGGTGAATACAGTGTGGGCGACAAGGTCGAGGTATCGGGACAGTTCCGTTCATATAACAGCTATGAAAACGGTGATAACAGACTTGTTCTGACAGTGTTTGCGAAGGATATAGGACACTTTGAGGAGTCGGAAAAGAAAAATCCTAATACTCTTTATCTGAACGGTTTTATATGTAAAGAGCCGGTATACCGCACAACGCCGTTCGGACGCGAAATAACGGATTTGCTGCTTGCGGTGAACAGAAGCTATAATAAATCGGATTACATACCTATTATAGCATGGGGACGTAATGCGAGGTTTGCGAAAAATCTGAAGGTGGGCGATAACGTGAAGATATGGGGACGTATACAGTCCAGAACATATCAGAAACGCATAAGCGAGGAGGAGTCGCTTACCAAAACAGCGTACGAGGTTTCAATTAACAGAATGGAGCTTGTGTATGAAGATGAAGATAGTGGTGACAATGCAGAGGAATAAGAGAGTATTAATCAAAGAGGCTATGGCAAATTTTTGCCATAGCCTCTTTGATTAATAAATATCAGATTCAATTTTCCGAGAAGGCGCATATAGGTTTCTGTCTGCCGTTCCAGAGAAATGCCTTATATGTGTACTTATCATCGCCTGTAGCGGGAATTCCGAGCCAGAACCGGTTACCGGTAGCTCTTCCTGTTTTTACTTCACAAAGCCTGCCGTTGTCATATTTTGCAAAGAGAGCATACATCTCTTCTTCTTCAATGATTGTGTAATCCGCGTAAATCGTGCCGCTGTCTTTGGTTATTGTTATGTGCGTCTTTTCAGGCTCGGAACCTGTGTCAAGAACACGCGCCGATAATTCAAGCTCATTGACGGTTGTTTCTTCCCATACAGCAAGCGCGACTATCAGATAACGATACTGTCCCGAAAGCGGCGTTGTGACATCTGCGCCGTCTGCGATACTTAAAATTTTAGCGTCGTAGAGATTAGCGAACGGAACATACAGAGTCGAATCCTTTGTAGCCAGATCTGTTCCGGACGCGCCCATTGCTGCAGGGTCTTTCATGATGTTTTCGTTATTCGTTCCTAAATATACAACACGCGTACCGCTTTGTCCCTGTAAATGCATTTCAGTCAGATCAAACACCTTTCCTTCGCCCGCGTCAAAAACCTCATATGCAACATACGGTGATGCGCTTCTTGACGCGGTCCATGCTGTAGAAGCGTTTTTGTCAAACGAATTTTCCGGTGTGCCCTTGTTACCGGACGCATAGCTTGTAACGTAATAATCCGCTAAATTTATAGCCGGAGGCTTAAGTCCGTTAATAGCGTCAAGTATTAATTTGCATGACTTATTCACATCGCTCTGCGTTGCGCGGCTTACTCCGTTCAGCGCCGCATGCAATGCCGCAATCGAATCTGTGCTGTAAGAGCCTGTATCACTTTCAAGAATTTTCTTTGCGTCAAAGATTGCCTTATTAAGCGCGCTCATGTCAATTTCGCTCTGAGTGGAAGAAAGCGCTATATGTTTTCCGTCATAGCTCAGCTTTGCAATTGTTATACTGTTGATTTCCGGCGCTGTTGAATTTACAAGCGGACTGAACTGATAAGAGTTGTCGTTATAAATCCGTATTGTATTGTCTCCTGCATTCAGTTCTGCCTGGACGTCAACTGTTCTGAATGTATCCCAGCTCATTGTATGTCTGAAATACACTGTTTCCGGCTCGTTATCGTTTACCTTAATCTGAGCGTAACGCTCCACAAGGTCGATGTTATAGGGATGCACATACGTTGCGCCGTTATCCTTTAACATTACCGGCGCCGGCTCGTCATTTGAATAGCGGATTGCGATATTATATATGCCCGCATCTTCCACGTTTACGCCAAGCTCTATGTAATTATTCTCGCCTTTGGTGTTGGTTTTCACATTCTGACCTATGCCAAGCTCTGATATAACCTTTCCGGGCGCGTATTCACTGTCTCTGTAATATGCGTTAGTGCCATGTATTGCAATATTTTCCGCGGTTATTACCGCAATCGGAGATTCTTCGGGAATGAAGTCCACATCCAAAGACTTGAATTCTAAAACATTAACATTGCCGCTTACCCCGATTGTGTTCGCGCCCTTTGAAAGGTACACAGTGTCAGATACAGCAATATCCTTAGTTGAAATTAATGAATACGTCTTTGCATCAGGAGCGTAGTCTACAATCTGACGCGTCAGAGTAAAGTCGCCGTCACCTGTCACCTTGTAATATCCTGATTTCGGCGCAACAGCTGTAACCTCATATCCTTCGCTATTCTTAAATGACTTCATTTCGGTTAAGTCTATCTGAAAGTCATAGCGTGTTTCGTCAATCATGTCAAGATCAATCTTGTCAATCGTTGCGGAAAGTTCCAGATTGCCTTTGTTTGACTGATCGCCGTTTATGTGAGTAAAGGTTATCGTATGAGAGCCTGCAGTAAGCTTTATGTCCGTGTTATAGTGTCTGCGGTAGCTCCATGTAATTGTGGAATCAAGATAAATCGTCTCCACGTTGCCTTTGTCTATCTGCATTCCGAACGGCAGAACCTGACCGATTCCGCGGTTCTGTCCGCCCGCGTCAGGCTCTAATGTCTGCGGATTTACATATGGTGCCTGCAAAGAATAGAATAAGCTTAAATCGTAGTATCCATCCTCGGGAACATTCACTGTAAACTTAACGCCGTCGCCGTTTTTCTTTATGTTGCCTACGTCGCTTCTGCCGGAAGACGCCCATGTGCTCCAGCCACTCTGCGTGTAAATTTTTGCGCCGCCTGATAATTCCGCTTCCTCAGCCTCGTAGGAGAGCGTAGAGATGCGAACGTCCTTCATCTCGCTTACTTGCGCTGCTGTCGGAGCGACAGATACTATCGCGAAAAACGCGTCCATTTCATCGGTGTCCGTTGTTTGTATTTTAAGTGTATTGTCTGTCACTTTCACCGCGCCGTCAAACACAACCTCAGGCTTGTAATTTGCGCCGTGCTGACCGGAGAAACCCACGCCGTATATTTTGACATTTACCGTGCCGTTCGCATTCACAAGCTTGGTTTTGTCCATATTCTCCAGATAAACCGTTTCCTTACCATGCTTTTCCTCGCTGCCGCCGAAGAGAACATACGCCATAGGTATTTCATCATCATATGCGCCAAGACCATAAAAGCGCGTCTTTGAAAATTCGGGAGAGGTAAGCGTAACCTGCTCGCCTGTCATCTGCGCGTACCAGTGATATACCCACCACGTAGACGACGGACTGTTCTGGTCAGCCGCTATTTCATTGAGTGAATTCGCCATGCCCCAGTATGCTAAACAGCCGTCCATGTCCTTATCCTCGAACATCGCGAGCCATTTCACAAGTCCGCCGGATGTGGCAATGTCGCGGTGACGCGCGTACTCGTTAACTAAAAGCTCCGGCTGATTGTCAGCAGGATAATACTTTTTCACCATCGCCTGTATCTCGTCGTAATTATTGAAAAAATTTGTCATTGATGCGTCGCCGAGTTCATGCCATGATATGAGTTCGGGCAAACAATTATTGTTCTTGCAATATGATAAGAAGTTGTCATAACTGTTTTTGTTATAGTTGGCAAAGTTCGGTCCGGCGCATTTGGCGTTCGGGTCAATTTTATGCACCGCTTCATAGACCTGTTTCCATGCAACTTCAAGTCCGGCAAGATTTTTGCCGTACCAGATATTATCAGGCTCGTTGAATAAAACATAGCTGTACTTTGCCGCTTCTTCTTCATTCAATATATAATAATTTCCGTCACTGCCCAAAAATGCGCCTTCATCGTCCTTGCCTGCTTTATCGCAAATCATGCCGTAAAGGATTTCCTCGCAGGTGCGAGTGTATCCGTCAACATCAAGCGAACCGTTCTTCATCGGCGCGTTATACGGCCACTCAAGATAAATATCCTGTAAATATACCTGTATTGATTTCGCGCCGGCTGCCCCAAGCGCCGATCTTGTTCTTATTGCGTCACCTGTCGGATGCTGAAGGCCTCCTAAAGCCTTTTGTACCATTGTCGCGGGCTGCAAGCCCTGTAAAAGGTCAATAGTAGGAACATTCGGTTCAGCAACGCCGTATAAAAATCCTGTTGAGCCTTTGTATAGAAGACCGCGCTGATTCATATCAAAATGAATTTCCGCGCCGTTGTCGTTCGTGATAATAAGCTTGCCGTTACTGTTATCAACATAATAGCCGGTGTTGCTTACGGTAATACCGGAAATATCCGCGCCCGCGCCGATAGTTCCAAGCTCAACGGATGCAGGTGAGTCCATTGTAATCTCAAAAGAACCTGACCAATCCGCGCCGATATTCAATTTACCTCCGTTATTCTGCAAACGAATTTTACTTAGTTCTGTGCCTTTGTTGATATTTACAGTTGCCGAATCGGATATGTTGATATCAAAATCCGAGTTGTTAATAAATTTTACATTGTTAAGCGTCAGATTTCCCTGCTTGCCTGAGCCTGCCGAACCTGAGCTTATCGCCGAGCGTCGTCCGGAGGATGTGACGCTGTAGTCCTGAATTGTCGAATCGGTTATAGTCATGCTTCCCGCGCCTTCCCATATTCCGACATCTGTCTTGGCATTGCCTTTAATTGTCAGATTTTTAAACACTGAGCTTACATTCTCATTCTGAAAAATCGTGGAATCATTATTTGTCTGGGTACTTGTAAGCGTATGACCGCCGCCGTCAATAGTAACGTCCTTTGTAATACCGCTGTTGGTGACATTGAAATCACTTTCAATCGTATAGCTGCCGCCGCTTGTAAACGCTGACTTCAAACCGTCAGGTGTCGTTATACCGCCGTCAGCGTATACCGTGAACCACAGTGACGCAGACATCATAACCGCAACAACCGCGCTTATAATCCGTTTTGCTTTCATCTTTCTTCCTCCCGAATATTTATAGTTTATATTACTGTATCATATTTTCAAGGATTAATAAATACTTCTGTGTTGACAATATGTGTTTAAATGTGATATTATTCTGGTGGAAATTTTGTGGAGGCATAACGTGAAAAGGAAGAACCCGACCCGTTGGCGCAATAAATTGCGGGCGGGCACTCCGGAACCTTGTTGTTCCACAATCACGTTAATCAGATTTAAATGATGGATTATTTTTTCAGAAATTATTATCTTGCAACAACTTACGTCCCGACCGACATATATCCTATCCAGTACGGCGAGCAGCAATGCAGACCCAATTACGGGTTCGGGCCATGTATCCGCAGTAATTATATTCTGCATTATGTATATTCAGGATGCGGAATTCTTCGTATAGGAGATACTAAATATACAATACGCTCCGGAGAAATATTTCTTATAAAACCTAATCAACTTACATATTACGAGGCGGACGCGGAAAATCCGTGGCTGTATCGCTGGATTGAGTTTAACGGCAGCATGTCTGAACGCATTCTTTCAGAATTTGATAATCCGGTTATTTCCGATTACGATGATTCAATAATCGGGGAAAAGATTAAAGCGTTTATAAACATGGGAAAAATCCCGTTTGAAACCGCTATGGAGAAATTCTGGGCTGTTATTGCCGCACTGACTCTGAACTCCACTGACAGCGTGGGCATTCGTTCGCGTGATTATGTGCAAATGGCGGAGTTGTATATAAAAAATAACATCAACAAGAAAATTACTGTGAATGATATATCCGCTCATGTGGGAATAAACCGCAGCTATCTGAGCAGGCTGTTTAAAGAATATAAAAATATAAGCCCGCAGCAATACCTGGCAACAGCGAGAATGAATACAGCCGCTCAGTATCTGAAAAATACGGATATATCAATCGTTGAGGTGGCACAAAGTGTCGGATATTCCGATTACCATATTTTTAATAAGGTTTTTCACAGGTATTTTAACACTTCGCCGTCTGAATGGCGAAAGAGATATTTCTGGCAGCAGTCTGTTATTGATAAGGAATAAACACAGGGTGTTTTTAATCGTATATTTTCCGTACGATAATTTATATAAAATTGAAAAAACTTCTAAAAAACAGTTGAGTTAAAGGGAATAATAAGTTATAATAACCTTAGGGTGTTACCCAAATTAAAATTTGGACACCCTTAAGAACATTGAATCATAACGCTGCGCACACGCTGCGTGCTTGCAGTTATGATATAATAACCTTAGGGTGTTACCCAAATTAAAATTTGGACACCCTTAAGAACATTGAATCATACTTTGCACACCACAATGCGCTTTCAGCGCAAGCGGTGTCGAACGCTTTCGCGTTCTGCAAATATATGATATAATAACCTCACGGTGTTACCAAAGGCAGAGCCTTTGACACCTGAGAGAACATTGTATCATACTTTGCGTGCCACAATGCGAAGTTCTTTCGCAAGCGGCACCGACTGCTTCGCGTTCTGCAAATATATGATATAATAACCTTAGGGTGTTACCCAAATTAAAATTTGGACACCCTTGAGAACATTGAATCATACTTTGCACACCACAATGCGCTTTCAGCGCAAGCGGTGTCGAACGCTTTCGCGTTCTGCAAATATATGATATAATAACCTTAGGGTGTTACCCAAATTAAAATTTGGACACC
>JAFLUB010000039.1 GCA_022509025.1 Oscillospiraceae bacterium
ATTTCACGAAAAGAGAAAAGTAGGCGTACGTGGGTACGGTAAGGCTTATTTTCGTGAAAAGCGCATAACAGCGGTGTTTTTCGATAAAATACCGCTGTTAAATTTACTTAGTATAAAAAACACCTTGATATTATAGATTGTAATATTGCGCGGTCTGGGCAATTTGTCGACAGTCTGAATTAACGTGATTTTTCACGTTAATCCTTCTTTAATTATATTGTACCACAAAACGAAATAATTCACAATAAGTTTACATAATTTTAATTGCTTTGAAACAAGTCGTTTGGTATAATTGTTAATGTAGAGTAATATAATAATAGCATTTTACATATATATAATATAAAAAAGATTGCTCTTTAAAAGATACAAAATTGCTCATGTTGCGAGTAATTTACTGTATTATTAAGAAACGGAGGAAAGAAGAATGCGAGAGAAAATAGTGCCCGTGGAAGTCACCCCCGAAATGCTTGAAATGCTTAAGATATGTAAAAAAAATAAAGTAATAGACCCTGAATTATATACGAAATATGACGTTAAAAGGGGGTTGAGAGATATAAACGGTAAAGGCGTTCTTACAGGACTTACCGAAATAGGAGAAATACACGCGTACAACACACGTGAAGACGGAACACCCGAACCATGCGACGGTAAGCTGTATTATCACGGCTACGATGTGGAGGAGCTTATCAAAGGCTTTTTAGAAGATGACCGGTTCGGATTTGAAGAGATTACATATTTGCTTTTATTCGGCGAGCTGCCGAATAAGGAAAGACTGAAAATGTTCAATGATACTCTTGCGAGGCTCAGGACTATCCCGCCGTCATTCGTGCGCGATATAATTATGCAGGCGCCGAGTAAGGATATGATGAACGCACTCTCAAGAAGCGTGCTGACGCTGTACGCGTATGATGACAAAGCCGATGACATTTCTATGCCGAACGTATTGCGCCAATGCTTACAGCTTATTGCTCAGTTTCCGCTTTTAGCGGTATACGGCTATCAGGCGTTTAAATATTACCATGCAAACGACAGCTTCATTGTTCACGCGCCAAAGCCTGAACTGTCCACCGCGGAAAACATACTGCATATGCTCCGCAATGACAGTCAATATACGCATCTGGAAGCAAAAATTCTTGACCTTGCTCTTATCCTTCACGCGGAACACGGAGGCGGTAATAACTCGACATTCACAACACACGTTGTAACATCTACCGGAACAGATACTTATTCTACCGTTGCCGCATCTTTGGGCGCGCTTAAGGGACCGAGACACGGCGGCGCGAACATTAAGGTTACGCAGATGTTTGAAGATATGAAGGCAAAAGTCAGGAACTGGCGCGACGATAAAGAGATAGAACAGTATCTTTCGGATCTGCTTGAAAAGAAGGCATTTGATAATGCCGGACTTATATACGGAATGGGTCACGCTGTTTATTCCCTGTCAGACCCGAGAGCGAATGTATTTAAAGCGTTTGTTGAAAAGCTGTCACAGGAGAAAGGCAGAACGGATGAATTTGATCTTTATTCACGCGTTGAAAGACTTGCGCCTCAGGTTATCGCGAATAAGCGGAAAATATATAAGGGCGTCAGCGCGAATGTGGATTTTTATTCCGGATTTGTCTATAGTATGCTGGATTTACCGATGGAATTATACACGCCGATGTTCGCCGTTGCAAGGATTTCCGGCTGGTCGGCGCACAGGATTGAGGAGCTGGTTAATACCGGTAAGATTATCCGCCCCGCGTATAAAAGCGTCGCGGAGCATAAGGAGTATATCCCGTTTGATGAAAGAGATTAAAAAGATTTGTATACAGCAAAGGACCGTTGCAAAATTGCAATGGTCCTTTTACATCTACAAAATAAAATCTAAAATAAATCTGAATGTGTCCCCGTTCTTGAAAGCGTTAGAATAAGCTTGTCATTTTCAACTCTGTAGATAAGAAGCCAGTCAGGGTTTATATGACATTCTCTGAACCCTTTATATGCGCCTTCAAGGCTATGATCCCGATATTTTTCGTCAAGCGTTCTTTGATTCCTCAACTCATTGACCACAAATTTAAAATCATCTTCGTCCACATTGCGCTTTATCATACGTTTATAATCTTTTTTAAATTTCTTCGAAATGTATATTTTAAGCATCAGTTATTCAGCGCCTCCATTAAATCCTCCACTGTCCCAAACGGACCTTCAAGATTGCGGTGATTTATCACGTCATCCAGTGCTTCCATCGTTTCTCCGTTCGGAACTCTCAGTTCAAACGGAATTCCGCCATACATAATACTCTGATGCAGAAAAACATTAACGGCTTCTGATACTGTCATTCCGAATTTTCCAAACAAAATCTCTGCCTGTGATTTTGTTTCCGGATCAATTCTTATATTAATGTGTGATGTTTTAGCCATGCTATCATCTCCTTGAAATCATATTTATTATTAGTATATCTATTTTATCATATTGTATGCACAAAGTCAACACAATGCGACCATATTTAAAACTTGAGCGCAGAAAAGGATCGTTGCAAAATTGCAACGGTCCTTCAGACTGTCGACAAATTGCCCAGACCGCGCAATATTACAATCTACAATATCAAGGTGTTTTTTTTACTAAGTAAATTTAACAGCGGTATTTTATCGAAAAACACCGCTGTTATGCGCTTTTCACGAAAATAATCCTTACCGTACCCACGTACGCCGACAGGCTTATTTTCGTGAAATCTGACCTAATTTGTCAAAGTCTGCTCAGTGTGTAGACTTTGTCTACACACTAAAGGACCGTTGCAAAATTGCAACGGTCCTTTTAGTTTTATTATTTTAGTCAATTTTAACAGTCCAGCCGAACTCGTCTTTTATCTTACCCCACTGTATACCTGTGAGCGTATCATAGAGCATCTGTGAAACCTCGCCGATTTCGCCGCTGTTTACCGGCATAACAAGCTCGCCGTATTTAAGCTCGCCGATAGGTGAAATAACCGCGGCTGTACCTGTTCCCCATGCTTCCTCAAGCTTGCCGTCATTAAACGCGTCCACAAGCTCGTCGATAGAAAGTCTGCGCTCTGTTACCTTATAGCCCTTAGCCTTCAGAAGTTCGATAATCGACATTCTCGTGATACCGCCCAGAATTGAGCCTACAAGCGCGGGAGTGATAATCTCGCCGTCGATTTTGAAGAATACGTTCATTGAACCAACTTCTTCAATGTACTTCTTTTCAACACCGTCAAGCCACAATGTCTGTATATAGCCCTGGGCTTCCGCTTCCTCCTGACCCTTCAGAGATATAGCATAGTTCGCGCCCGCCTTTGTGAAGCCGGTTCCGCCCACAACCGCGCGGACATACTTCTGCTCAACGTAAATCGGAACGGGAGCAAGACCCTGCGGATAGTACGCTCCGACAGGTGAAAGGATAATCGCGAAGATAAGATGCTTTGCCGGGTGAACTCCGACATGCGCGTCTGTCGCGAAGATGTAAGGTCTTATGTAGAGCGATGTTCCATCCTGAGAAGGAACCCAGTCCTCGTCAACCTTAACAAGCGTCTTGATTGCCTCTATCGCAAATTCCTCGTCAATCTGAGGAATGCAAAGACGCTCGCATGAAACATTCATTCTCGCCATGTTCTTCTCCGGACGGAAAAGCTGAACGCTGCCGTCCGCTGTGCGGTATGCCTTAAGTCCCTCAAAAACCTCCTGCGCATAATGCAGAACCATTGACGCCGGATCAATCTCAAACGGTCCGTAAGGAACAATTCTCGGATCATGCCATCCTTCTCCCTCGTCATAGTTCATTATAAACATATGGTCAGTATAATATATGCCGAAACCAAGCTTAGACTGATCTGTCGGCTTCTGCTTCGGATTAGTAGTTTTTGTGATTGAAATTTTCACGTTAATCGCTTCCTTTTCCTTTTCATATAAATTTATCTGTTGCCTTACATTATACCGCTTTTTAGTATTTTTGTAAAGTATTATTGGGTATTTTCTGTGTTAAAAGATATCCTTTTTCTTCCTGATATACCGTCTTATAAGAATAACCAGCGATGCCGCAACGCATATTGCCATGAACGCGGGAACGATAAAACGGTTTGGCGTCTGTTCCTCGGAGGACTTCATATCTGTCCAGAGTGTCTGCATTTCAAGGTTAGCCTCATCGGACAGGTTACGGAAAATAGTCGTTTTCTCCGCGATGAAATCATCGTCAGGATATGAGATACCGTCATTCTTAACCTCGTCATCAAGCATTTCATATGCCGCCTGGTTCGGCGTTGAGTATCCGATATAATCAGACACGGCATATGCTATATCCGGCTCGCATAAGAAGTTCAGATACATCTCGGCCGCCTCTTTGTTTCTGCATCCCTTCGGGATACATGCCGCGTCTATAAACAAATTCGTGCCGCTTTCGGGAATGACAAAATCAAGATTTTCAAATTCGTCCATCAGCGTCACTGCATCACCTGCGTAGTACGGAGCGAGAACCGCCTCACCTGCGCCCATTTTATCAAAAATCTCGTCCATGACATACGCCTGAATTACCTTTTTCTGGTCTTTCAGTTTTTCCGCCGCTTTCTGCAACTCATCGCTGTCCTCAGTATTCAGGGAATAGCCTAAAAGGATTTGGGAAATCGCAAACGCGTCACGCGGATTATCGAACATCAGAATACTGCCCGCGTAGTCTTCATTCCATAAAATATCCCAGTCGATATCCTCTTCGTCTATAGCAGTAGTATCGTAGATAATTCCTACTGTTCCCCAGGTGTACGGAACGGAATATTTGCAATCCGGGTCATACTCGGGATTTCTGAACTTTTCCATGATGTTTTTGAAGTTCGGGATTTCGGATAAATCAATCGGTTCGAGCATATCCTCTTTAATCATTCTTGAAATCATATAATCCGACGGAATAATTACATCATACGTTGAACCGCCGCCCTTAAGCTTTGCGTATAATTCCTCATTATTCGCGTATGTACTGTAATTGACGCGGATACCTGTCAGCTTTGTGAATTCCTCGTTTACGCTGATAGAACCCTCCTCGCTGCCGTCCGGGATATACTCGCCCCAGTTGTATACGTTAATAGACACGTCCTGACCGCGAAAACGCGAATAATATTCCTCATCTTCAACAGTGACTGTCTGGACTTCAATTTCCTCATCTTCCTCAATATGGCTGCAGCCGCACATAAGCAGAAGCGATAGAGATGTTAAAACAATCAAGAACTTTTTCACCACTTCACACCCCGCTTCAATGCGCTTCTGCGCTCAATTATATTTTTAACAATAAGCACTATCAGAACGACAAAGAAAATAATCGTTGAAAGCGCGTTTATCTCCGGACTCACCTTTCGGCGCGTCATGGAATATATGGTTATAGGTAGCGTCTGTGAAGTCGGTCCGCTTGTGAAATAGCTGACAACGAAATCGTCAAGAGAGAACGTGAACGACATCAGAAATCCCGAAATAACACCCGGCATAATCTCGGGCAGTACCACCTTAAAGAATGCTGACACAGGCGAGCAGCCCAAGTCCTGCGCCGCCTCATAGATATTCGGGTTCATCTGCCTGAATTTCGGCATTATATTCAGTATTACATACGGCACGTCAAATGTGATATGCGCTATGATAAGCGTCACAAAACCGAACTCGAAATTCATACGTGCCGCAAAAAATACAAACAGGAGCATGAGCGAAACACCCGTCACAATCTCAGGGTTTATGATAGGAATGTTTGTTCCCTGCATAACGAGAGTTTTCGGAAGCTTCTTCATATTATTTATACCGATTGCCGCTGCCGTACCGAGCACTGTCGCCGCAACAGACGCGGTAACTGCGACTATAATCGTATTACGAAGCGATTCCATTATGAGTTCATTATGGAATAGCTTTATGTACCAGTCAAATGTAAATCCCGAAAATACCGAACGGCTTTTCGTCACGTTAAACGAGAACACTATAAGCACAAAAATCGGTATGTACAGGAAAAGCATAACAAGAGCTAAATACGCCTTTGATAATTTTTTCAATTAAATCCCACGTCCTTTCTACATAAGTACTTTGTCATCATCCTCATCGAACTGATTCAGGATAGTCATAATCAGAAGTATAATAACCATAAGCACGAGTGAAATCGCCGCGCCGAGATTAGGGTTATACGAGTTACCTAAGAACTGCATTTCAATAAGATCGCCGATAAGCAGGTTTGAGCCGCCGCCGAGCATTCTTGAAATGATAAATGTACTTATCGCCGGTACAAATACCATAGTGATACCGGACATTATTCCGGGCATACTCAATGGAATAATCACCTTCGTAAGCGTCTTAGTGTTGCTGCAGCCTAAGTCCTGTGCCGCTTCAATAACGCTTGTATCAAGCTTTGCAATCACATTATAAAGCGGAAGTATCATATAGGGGAGATAGTTATAAACCATACCCAGCACTACCGCGCCTTGTGTATTAAGCATCTTGAAGGGACCGAGTCCGAAAAGACCGAAAAAGTTATTTATAAGTCCGTTGTTTCCGAGAAGTGTCATCCATGCGTATGTTCTCAAAAGAAAATTCATCCACATGGGAAGCATAACTATCATAAGTACCGTACTCTGATAGCTTCTGTCTATACGGGCAAGAATCAGCGCCAGCGGATACGCTATAATAAGACATATCACCGTTGCAATCGCCGCAAGCCATATAGAGCGGATAAATATATTCGTATATTGCGATACCGCTGCGAGATTGTCAAGCGTCCATGTGCCGTCTGACGTTGTCACAGCGAAATATGCCACCATGATAAGCGGCACTATTATAAATACTGCCATCCATACAAGATACGGGGCAGAAGTCAATTTTTTCATAATCTACGTCCTTTCTGCAATTTCTGCCGCCGTTAGTTCATTTTATTCATAATATGTATATCATACGGGTCAAATGTTATGCCGACCGTGCTGCCTAATTCCGCCGCCTTGGTTGAGTGGACAAGCCAGTTATGGTCGTACGCCTCAATAAGCATTTCATAATGCACACCCTTAAAGGTTATGGATTTCACAACGCCTGAAATCTCCGCGTCCTGCGCGCTGATAAGCTTGATATCCTCAGGACGGATAACCACGTCCACAGGTTTATTTTCACCGAAACCTTTATCCACACATTCAAATCTGCTTCCGCTTATTTCAACAAGTAAATCCTTAACCATCATACCGTTTAAGATATTGCTCTCGCCTATAAAGTCTGCAACGAAAGCATTTTTGGGTTCGTTATATATATCAACAGGAGAACCTACCTGCTGAATATCCCCTTTATTCATAACCACAACCGTGTCGCTCATAGTAAGAGCCTCCTCCTGGTCGTGCGTTACATAAATAAACGTAATCTCAAGACGCTGCTGGATACGCTTAAGCTCTGTCTGCATTTCCTTACGGAGCTTTAAATCAAGCGCGCCGAGAGGCTCATCAAGCAGCAGCACCTTAGGTTCATTAACAAGAGCCCTTGCGATAGCCACTCTCTGCTGCTGACCGCCCGAAAGACGGTCAATGGAACGCTTTTCAAAGCCTTTAAGGTTCACCAGTTCAAGCATTTCTCCGACACGTTTCTGAATTTCCTTGTCAGAAAACTTTTTTACTTTTAAGCCGAATGCAATGTTTTCAAAAACATTCAGATGCGGAAAAAGCGCGTATCTCTGAAAAACAGTGTTGACATTACGTTTATAGGGAGGAATATTATTAATCTCCTTACCCTCGAATTTTATGCTGCCGCTGTCCGGCGTCAGAAATCCGCCGATAATGCGCAGCGTTGTTGTTTTACCGCAGCCCGAAGGCCCCAGCAATGTGACAAACTCCTTGTCCTTGATGTCAAGGCTGATGTTGTTCAAAATCCGTTCGCCGTCAAATGAAACGGCAATGTTCTCAAGACTAATAATATTTTTGTTCAACTCTCTACCTCCCGGTAATTTTAAATAAAATTTATTCCGCTAAAGCGGTAAATTCATTGTACCATATTTAAAGGAAGTAATCAATAAAAAAATAGATTTATGTTTACATTTTCCATTTAAATAACAACACTCCGCCAATCATCAGCGCCATTCCTAAAAATTTATTCCATCCGAACATTATTTTCTCGCTGTCCATCAGACCGAACGCATCAATAAGCGCAGCAACAAACAGCTGAGATATCAGTATCACTGATATTGCGACGGTAGGACTCAGCTTACCTATACCGAGCATAACCGTTACTGTTATAATAAGCCCCAGCACTCCACCCAGGAGATAGAACTTATTGACCTCCGTTATACTCCTGAGGCTACCCTTACCCATTATCCATACGGCTATGAGCGACAGCAAAAACGCTGTGCCCTGAACAAATGCGTTAGATTCATAAAGTCCTATCTTATCCGACAGACGTGTATTCATCACTCCCTGCACACTCATTGCCGCACCCGCAATTATACTGAAAATTACTCCTGACATACTAATATCCATAGCCTTTCTGCCCACAAATAGTAATGAAGAATTTAACGTCCTCATCGTGGGCAGATAAGACGTTAAATGGATATTATGCCCATGTGCGTTTTCGAAGCCTGCGAGAAAAAATCGCACGGGCAATCAAATCCGAATAACGTGATTTTTCACGTTATTCTCTTCTTCACATCATGTTTATTTACAGTATAACCGTATCCTTACAGAATATGTATAAATTGGTGCCACTATCATTTACGAAGTAAACGCGCAGCACGGAGTGCCGAAGAAACATAGTCATGCATGACAGAGAGAACTGTCCCCTCTTTCACCCCAACGTCTGAACAGCGCCTTTAACGACAAAAAAAGCGTTCATCGGGAACGCTTTTTTCGTTTTGCTATGTATAGGATAAAAGGGTAGAATGTAATTTCTTTTCACGTGTAGGACTTTTACACGTATATCTTCTACATTTCCTATTATAGCATAATAAGGTATAGTTTGCAAGTCTTTTTTTATAAAAAGTTGTACTTTTTTCCTTAACTCTTTCCTCTTAACTTAATAGCAGTAATCCGACAGAACAATAGCGTCTTCAAGGCGCTCCTACATCAAGGCAGAGGAGGGTCAGGATATCACTATACAGTAAAAAAGAACCGGTCATACGACCGGTCCTTTAATTAATTCAATATTTAATTCTTATGTTAAGAATTAGTCATTGTAGATCAGGTATACTTCCTGAGCATCGTCGCCATTGAATGTTCTTGCAACTGCAAATACTACATTTTCAACGTCCGGATGATTCAGATTATAAACTGTTTCATTCTCGTTGTAAGCTTCCTTTACCTTGTCAGTTGCACGCATACCCTCGTCAAGAAGAATTCTTGAACCGTTGCTCTTTCTCTGCTTGAAGTTGTAAGCATAAATCTTAGCGCTTGCTGTTGAAAGGTTAATAGAATCAGCGCCATCGATATCTACTGTACCATCTTCATTAATAGGAGCAACTACATAGCTTGAACCGTCCTTAACAACTGCACCGAAGATAATGTCTACCTCATCTTCGTCCTCGTCGCCCAATACGCCCGGCCAATCTTTTACTTCCGGATTAAGGATTGTAGCGCCCTTAAGCATCTTCTCCTTGAATGTACCATAAGTAGTACCATCTAAAGTACCTGTTGTTCCAAATACTGAAATAACATGGTCGATATCGCCTACTGAATTTACTGAGTAAACAAGTGCGTCACCCTCTGCGAAGTCATCTACATCTACATCTGCATCTACATCAACGTTGAGAGTAATCTCTTCGCCGTTGTTTATCAATGTCATTGTGTTGATTTCTGAACCATCAGCATCTGTTGATTTACCAGCCTCAACAAAGATTGAAAGCTGTGATGTTGAATCGATTCCGCCTACACCATCAGTGATAAGGATGAATTTGCATGCCTTGTCTGTAGTTGACGGCTCATAACCATATGCCTGGTAAACTGCGCCATCCTTAAGGTCATCCTTTGAAACTACCTTAATGTCATCCTTCTTATCGCCTGCATTTGATATGTCAAGAATTACAGATGCATCTGAAACCTTGATGTTACCAAGTCTGCTTGTAGACTCTCTGTATGTCTTATAATCACATACTGCGTAAGGAGCCTGAACATATATAGGATTACCTTCCTTATCCTTAGTCTCTGAAATAGTAAGTCCTGCTGAAGTTGTCTTGTATGCGACTACCTGGTTCTTGTAGTTAGCAACCTTCTCAGGCTGGTTATCACCCTTAACGAGCTCTTTGTATTTTTCACCAAGCTTTGCATCCTTCTTAGTGTCTATATTATACTCTACTATATCACCATCTTTTGTGATGATTTCTGCAACCCAGTCATCGTTATACTTCTTGTTTACGCTCTTAAGAATACCGATCTTCTTTGTGCTGCTTACTTCTTCAACTGCAGCAACTTTGCCGAAGTAGTCAAGATAAAGTGTGTAAGTTGTTAAGTTCTGGAATTCACCAAGATCCATACCCTTAACCAGCTTATACTTTGTACCATCGAATGTGTACTCACCTGAGCCGTTCTTACCTGAGTAGCTGCCTGTAGCTGTGTCTCTTGAAACAAGTACATCATAGAATGTAGACTTAGCAAAGTCAGCTGTGTTGTAAGAAATGCTCAATACGTCATTTTCCTTAATGTCAGTAGGATCAATCTCTACACCGTCAAGCTTGAATGAGTATGTGTAATTCTCATCATCCTTCTGGATTTCCATTCTTGATTTACCGAATGAATATGAGTCGAATGCGATTGTTATTGTATCTGACTTTTCAATAACTTCGCTAACAACTGCTGTACCATAAGTTGTAATCATTACAACATTGTACTTTGTACCTGATGTTGAACCTGTAGATGAAACCTTCTGAAGAGTTACAGTTGCAGACTCGTTTTCAACAATGTACTTCTGTAAAGCAGCGTCATCAAATTTACCCATTTCAACACCGTTTACATAGTAATCTACGTCTGTGTCAAGAGGATACTTCAAAGCGCCTCTTGATGTTCCAGCCGGATAGAAGTAAAGAGCGCCCTTTGCAACGCTTGAGTTTTCATCATCAATGTCTTCTGCATTAACAGTTACTGACTTGTCAGAAGCAGCAGCTACGATTGAAAGAATTGTGAACTCATCGTTATCATCCTTCTGGATAAGTGCCTGAGCATATGTTCTGAGCATGTTCGGAGCGTTTGTGTCACCGAAATACATGTTATCCTCAAAGAACTTCTCTGATGATGACTTGTATGTTACATCGTCAAAGTTATCAGCTCTTTCAACCTTGAAAGAAACCTTGTTTGTATCAACACTACCCTCTGAAGTCTTGCTTGTTCCTGTTACACGGCCGTATACCTTATACGCCTTGTGATAGTAAGTGAACATTGTCTGATAGTTCTTGTTTGTCTTGTTGAGAGTCTCATATACCGGGTAGCCCCAAGCATAAGTCTCAACACGAGTGATAGGTGCGTTCATAGCGTTGTCGATCATCTGAGCAACCTGACCTCTTGTCAGCTGCTGATCTGCGCTTGTTACTTCATATACACCTGATGTGATGTTCAGCTGGCCGGCATATGCCTGATAGCCTGAAGGCCATCCGCCCTGAGCCTGTGCATATGAGTCATAACCCAATGCAGAAACAAGCATTCTCTGAGCCTGCATAAATGTAACCTTATCATCCGGACCAAACTCTGTGCTGCTGTAACCGCTGATCCAACCGTCAGCAACACCCTGGTTTATGTAACCAGTTGCCCAGTGACCGTTTGCATCTGCAAACTTTGTAGAGCCGCTTGAAGCACTTGCTAAAGCACCCATGTTCTTAGCGTCAACAATCATCTTTGTGATTTCTGCTCTTGTTACAAGATCGTCCGGCTTGAAAACGACACTATCGCCTTCATAAACACCGCTGATTACGCCTAATGAAGCAAGCTCTGATACAGCCTGCGCATAGACATTCGTAGGCTCTACATCAGGGAAATCAATAGCGAAAGCAGCAAAGCTCGAAGCAGATAATGCAACAGTAGCAACCGCTGAAATTACCTTTTTGAGATTCTTATTCATTGTCTCAAATCCTCCCTTTTTATATCTTTGTATCGAAGGGTTTTCCTTACGCTTTTACCGCAGCCCTTCACTCCGCGATAAAGCATTCTTCCGCATTGATTATACCATATTCAAATCGTACAAGTCAATGCATAATTACAGTTGTAAATAAACTGTAATTCTGTTACATTCGGGCGTATATCCTGCTTCGCCGTCAATGTAACTCATATTACGGTAACAATTTTCAACTAATGCTTCTACCCAATTATTCGAAAACTGCTACTGAATATTGTACTATCTCATAATGTCAATGTCAACAATTTTTTTATTCCAAATCCGCCAATTATTTAAATTTCATACAAATCCACAAATTCTTAATGGTTGCACAATTTTTTTTGGTTAAATTTGTTAAAATTGACCTGTCACATTATGTTTTACATATAGTTAGACGAGATAAAACAAATAAAAGTTCCGTTTTTGTTTAAAAAAATTTATTTTTTTATTGAATTTATATTCTTTTCTTATATAATATAGGTAAATACGCGAATGCTTAAGGACAGAAAGGAATAGTTTATGGGAAAATTCTATGCCGTGAAGAACGGTTATCATACAGGAATCTACAATACATGGGAGGATTGCGAGAGGGAGGTAAAGGGTTACGGCGGCGCGCAGTATAAAAGCTTTAAGCGCATTGAGGACGCGGAGGAATACCTCGGCATAAATACTCAGATGAGTTTCTTTGATGAAGACATTCCCGAAACAAATACCGCCGTGGCATATGTTGACGGGAGTTATAATACAGAAACAAAAATATTCGGCTGCGGAGTTGTCATATTTCATAACGGAGAAGAAAAAACCTTCTCCCGTAGCTTTTCTGACCCTGAAATGGCGTCAATGCGCAATGTCGCGGGAGAAATTGAAGGCGCAAAGCTCGCCATGCGGTTTTGCGTTGATAATAATATAGAAGAAATTGATATTTATTATGATTATGAAGGTATTGAAAAATGGTGCAGCGGCGCATGGAAAACAAATAAAGACGGCACCGCGGCATATAAGCGTTATTATGACGAAGCAGCAAGAAAAGTCAGGATTAATTTCGTCAAAGTCAAGGGGCACAGCGGCGATAAATATAACGATATGGCTGACCGCCTCGCTAAAGAGGCGGTAGGGGTTATTTAATATTTCTTCAATTCACAGTAAATCCTTGTCCAGCCGGCGGGCAGCTCCTTTGACGCTACATCCTGCCATATATACACAAGCTCATTTTCTACTTTAAGACTTCCGTTATGAATTTTGTCTGCGTCACTGTCTGTAAGAATTACCGAATCGGTATCAAATTTGATACAGTATGCGCTTTTGCTCTCATCATCAACATCAAATGCAAAATCAAACGGAGAGCTGTTTTTCATTTCGTTTATAATACGCATACCGTTCGGGTAATAGTAATAATCACCGTTGTAACGTACAATAGACGCGCCGAATGTTTTGCCGCCATCTTCCAGCGAAGATTCATAAACAAAATCCTCCCAGTCCCAGCCGGCAAGCTCATACTTACCGTTAGCGCCGCCGTCCACTACAAGCGGCATATCATCGTCCTTATATGTGACATTAATAACAAATGTGGCATACGCGCTGTTATCCCACAGAGATGTGGAATCAGCCTTAATAATAAGACGGGTCTGTCCGGGACGTGTCATATCAGGCTTTCCGGTTGTGACAGTATATTGGCTGTTGTTCAGTTCCACTTTTTTTCCGCCTGCATATACGGCGCTGACCTTCAGGTTCCGTATAGCTTCATTTGCTTCCCGGTCTGTAAATTGTATTTCGGACGAATCTTTGATATCCTGAGAGTCCTGTACGTAATACGTATCCTGACCGCTTACGGATAAATATACAATCCTGTCGGAAATATCCGGTATCTGGGCAATGTCAGCCTTCAGAGTTTTCGTGACAGAAAAACGCAGCTCCTTCAATTTAGCGTCTTTATGCTTCACGCATGTAATATAAAGCACTTCATCACCTGTGCGGATATAGTAATCCGACGACGGATATTCTTCACTTTCGCCTGTTTTGAAGTTGATACTGTTTATAAGCTTCCGATAATTTCCGTTTGTAATCATGTCATGGTAATATGAATTCCCTTCTTCAGTTTCTTTCTGAAGTTCGGCTGAAAGCGTTTTCATAATACTGCTCATATGCTTTGTACACGCGGTGGTATGGCTGTTAATAACACATCTTACTATTGACGGAACTATCACAAGACAAACGAGTAACAAAACAATAGCCGTAACCGTAACGTCGGCCGGCTTTATCTTTATATTTTTTATTTCCGATACAATTTTATTTATCTTTGTTTTGTTATATCCCAATCCCGTCTGCTGCAAGTCAGTCACCTCAAATTCTATCCGTTAAATACACCGTATCACCAAAATTTCGTATACTAAAAATATATCATATTTTTTCGGTTTTGTCCATATGTTTATTTTACTATTCCTCTGCCGTCAAAAACAGGAATAAAACTCTCGGATACCGTTCCGCCCTCCTGCACAAAGGCATTTTCTACTCCTAAGCTCACTGCAAATGAAATAACCTCGTCATATTCGCTGTCCCAAAGACGTCTGTTAATTTCCGGGAAATCTTTCACCTGAGGGAGGGGCGTATACTGGTTCATGATACTCATATAAATATCATCACCGTAAGTTTTATACAGATACTCCACCACAGCTTTTGAATCCTCCGTATATGAAGGCAGGATAAGATGGCGGACAAGCGTTCCCTTTGTCATTATCCCATTTTTATTAAATTTACACTTTCCTGTCTGGCGCACCATTTCCCTGACCGCCGCCTTTGCAATTTCCGGATAGTCCGCCGCGGAGGAATATCTTTTTGCAATGGCACTGTCCATATACTTAAAATCCGGCAGATAAACATCAATATATCCTTCAATCCGTCTTAATGTTTCAACGCTTTCATATCCTCCGCAGTTATAAACTACAGGAATTTTAAGCTTGTCCCGCACCGAGTCAAGCGCGGATATAATATGCGGCGTATAGTGGGTAGGCGTCACAAGATTGATATTTTCCGCTCCTCTTTGCTGCTGTTCAAGGAAAATCTCCGAGAGTCGCTCCACGGTTATTTCCACTCCCACGTTTCCTGATGCTATATCACTGTTCTGGCAGTACACGCACCTCATATTACAGCCTGAAAAGAATACTGTGCCGCTTCCTCTTTCTCCCGAAATACACGGCTCCTCCCACATATGCAGATACGCAAGCGCGGCTCTGAGCTTATCACCCTGACCGCAATAGCCCTGCCCCGTTTTTCGGTCTGTGCGGCAGTTACGGGGACAAAGCGCGCACGATTTATAATAATTCATCATAATACTTCCTACATCAAACAGGCTTCGACAAATTAGGTCAGATTTCACGAAAAGAGAAAAGTAGGCGTACGTGGGTACGGTAAGGCTTATTTTCGTGAAAAGCGCATAACAGCGGTGTTTTTCAATGAAACACCGCTGTTAAATTTTCTTAATTAAAAATCATTTTGATATTGTAAATTGTAATATTGCGCGGTCTGGACAATTTGTCGACAGTCTGAGGCTGTGGCAAACCGCAGTTTACCACAGCCCTGTTGAATACGTTTTGATTAATAATTTTCTGCGTTAATCTCAAAGAAGCTCTGCGGGTGGTTACATACAGGACATACCTCAGGAGCCTTTGTGCCCACAACGATATGACCGCAGTTACGGCACTCCCAAACCTTAACCTCGCTCTTTTCAAATACCTGCGCAGTTTCAATGTTCTTGAGCAATGCGCGGTAACGCTCCTCGTGATGCTTCTCGATTGCAGCTACAGCGCGGAATTTCTCAGCAAGCTCAGGGAAGCCTTCCTCGTCAGCTGTCTTTGCGAACTCAGCGTACATATCTGTCCACTCGAAGTTCTCGCCGTCAGCGGCAGCCTTCAGGTTTTCAGGCGTGTTGCCTATGCCGTTAAGCTCCTTGAACCACATCTTTGCGTGTTCCTTTTCGTTGTCAGCCGTCTTTAAAAACAGCGCTGACATCTGCTCATAGCCTTCCTTCTTAGCTACAGACGCGAAATATGTGTACTTATTTCTCGCCTGTGACTCGCCGGCAAATGCTGCCTCCAAGTTCTTCTCTGTCTGTGTTCCTGCGTACTTTGTTTTACTCATTTCTACTACCTCCTCTAATTTATCACCGGTGGATTTGCAAAGCGGGCAAACTGCTTCGCCCTCTGCTTCAAAAATCTCACCGCATACTTTACATCTGTACTTTTTCATTGTTCTGCTCTCCTTCTTTGTTGGATTAATATTTTGAGCCGCGTATCCCGCGTGCTTAATATTCGTGTACTGCGCGATATCCTTGTCGGTGGTGACTAAATCGTCAACTGACAGGTCATGAACCGAAGTATGTCCCGTAACACGGGCAAAAGTCTTTAGTTCACTGAGTGACACATTAAGATAATTTGCCACCCTCTGTGCCGCCGCGTCAACGTTCAGCCTCTTCCTTAGTTCCTGGTCTTGCGTTGCAACGCCCACAGGACAGTTTCCGCTGCCGCATATGCGGTACTGCTGACAAGCCGCCGCGATAAGTCCCGCCGATGCTATCGCAACCGCATCTGCGCCCATTGCGAGAGCCTTCGCAAAATCCGCGCTGACGCGCAAGCCGCCGGTGATAACAAGTGAAATATCTGAATTTACGCTGTCGAGATATTTCCTTGCGCGGTGAAGCGCGTATATAGTCGGTACGGTTGTCGCCTCTCTCAGGAAGAACGGACTTGAACCTGTCGCGCCGCCGCGTCCGTCAATCGTGATAAAATCCGGTTCGGCGTAAACGCAATGCTCTAAATCCTGCTCAATATGTCCCGCGGCAATCTTGATACCGATTGGTCTGCCTTCCGATTTCTCGCGGAGCATTGAAACCATTTTCTTTAAATCTTCCTTTGAATTAATCTCCGGGAACTTGCTCGGACTCTGAATATCCTCGCCGACATTTCTGCCGCGTATCTTTGCAACCTCAGGCGTTACCTTTTCTCCCGGAAGATGTCCGCCCATACCGGGCTTTGTGCCCTGCCCTATTTTGATTTCAATCGCGTCCGAAGTCTTTAAGTTCTCGTCCGTGACGCTGTACTTATTCGGAATGTACTCGAATATGTATTTATATGCTGCTGCCTTTTCCTCAGGCAGAATACCGCCCTCGCCGCTGCACATTGCAGTTTTCGCCATTGCGGAGCCTTTGGCAAGAGCCGTTTTCACTTCCTTTGAAAGCGCGCCGAATGACATATGTGAAATGTACACCGGGTTTTCAAGCACCATAGGCTTTTTCGCATTTTTACCGATTACAGTTTTTGTATCCACCGCGTCTGAGTCATTGAGCGGCGGCGGATTAAGCTGTGCGCCGAGAATTAAAATATCGTCCCAGCTCGGCAGCGGCATCTGCGTACCCATTGCCGCGCTTATGTATTTACCTGTGACAGCCATTTCATGTATCTGCGCCATGTAACGCGCGGAAGAATCGCTTCTCGCATACTGCGCGTCATAGTCAAGCGCACCTGAATATGACTTTGCTGTCTCAGCCGGTTTATCAACCATTTCAAACTTTGAAACAGGCTGCTTGCACACAGGACACGCGTCAATCTCCGAAATAGGTTTGCCTTCTTTTTCTTCGTCATAGATTGCGCCGCAAATACTGCATTTATAGATTGCCATATACTTTCCTCCTTTTTCCGCTTTCACAAATTCCCCGGTTATGTCCCGGCAAATTTCTGAGAACGTTTAATTTCTTTATACATCTCCTGTACCTTTCCGGCACTCGGAGCATACCCCCTCAAAAATCATGCGATGGCGCTGAACCTTAAACCCTGTTTTCTCTTCGGTTATTCTGTCATACTCCTCCTTATACGGGACAGGTGCATCACAAACCGCGCCGCACTCCGTGCAGAAAAGATGATAATGACGGTCACAACGCAAATCGTATCTGTCCGCCGCGGGAACCTTCACATGTGAAATATCACCGTTCTCGGCAAGTATACTGAGATTACGGTATACCGTGCCACGGCTGATTTTATCGTCTTTTTCACGCACATCAAGATAAATTTCGTCGGCGCTCGGGTGGTCTTTGCGTGATTTCACCGCTTCCAGCACCAAACGACGCTGTTTTGTGTTTCTTATTTTCTTCATAACTAACAGCCCCCAATTATCGCTATTAAGACTTAATCCTATTATATATCTTGTTTTATTCTTTGTCAAGTATTTAAACATCTGAACAGCAAAAAAGATTGCGGCAAAATCCCTTAAATTTTGCTGCAATCTTTCTTTACATCATCTGTGAAAAAAGCTTAATTCTTCGTTCTCTGATCTTTATCAATAAGTCTTATAATAACTGCCGAAGCCTCAGCCCTTGTAAGGCTTCTTCCCGAACCAAACGAGCCGTCATTATAACCCGATATAATACCCTTTGAGTATGCCTCAAAAACATAATCCTTATATTCATCGGGGATACTGCTCCAATCTGATATGCCCGGATTTCCATTTCTTCCGGAAGAAGCTTTCGATTCACCTAAATACTCAAGAGCGCGGCTTATAATCTTTGCCATTTCACCGCGGGTTATACTTATCTCCGTAGCGCCTATGTCAAGGTCGCCGTTCGTTACGATGTCGATGTCCATAGCCGCGGTAAGATACGGCTGTGCCCAGGACGCCCAACGGTTCGTCCAGTAGTTTGAGCTTGATACGTCATTATCCGCGAGATATACATAATTTTCCGGCATAGCGTCAAATTCATCATCATAAATAAGCGACATTATAACCTTAAGAAATTCCTCATGCGTTATTTGATTGTCGGGGTGGAATGTTCCGTCCTCATAGCCCGAAAACGCTCCTAAATCCGTGATTCTGTTAATATTACCGTTCGCCCAGTGAGAAGAGGGAACATCACTGAATCGGCTTCCCTCATAACTTGACGGCTCTGCTGTTCGTAACGGTTTTTCCGTAGCTAACGGGTCTTTAGTTGGTCTGGGTGTCACTGTGGGCTTTGGCGTTGCTGTTACCTTTGGTGTAGCCGTGGGTGTGGCTGTAGCCTTTGGCGTTGCTGTTACCTTTGGCGTTGCCGTGGGTGTGGCTGTAGCCTTTGGCGTTGCCGTCGCTTTCGGTGTGGCTGTCGCGTCCGGACGCTGCTTGGTGAACGAAGCGGATCCTGTGCTGTCGGTATATTTATTGAATGTACCGTCCGGCGTTACAAATTTTACGGGAACACCCTGTATCGGAGTATTCCAGAATTGCTTATCCCTGCTTATGCGTATATCGCAGACAGTGACCTCCGGGAGGGTGACATAATCAAACAAATCCTTGTCATAATTGCTTAATGTCAGCGTTATCAATCCTGTTCTTTCGTTATATTCAACCTCCATGCTGCAGCGCAGGGAGAGAAATCTTACTTTAGGTAATGGATTGTTCTGCCGGTCGTAAATGTCATACGCTTTTAAAAATGAGCTGTCATATACTACTTTTCTGCCGTCATTGTAGATAAAGGTCTCGCTGCCGTCTTCATATACTATATGCTTGTTACCATATTCATCTACCGTAGTTGTCGGACCGCTCGGGGTCTCGGTGACAGACACAGCCGGTGTTTTTGTAGGTGTTGGTGTAACAACTGACGGTGTCTTTGTAGGTGTTGGTGTAACAACTGACGGTGTTTTTGTGGTAGCCGGTAAAGACGGTGTTTTTGTTGTTGTAGGCGCAGCCGTTGCAGACGGTGTTTTTGTTACCGTCGGAGTAGCTGTTTCCTTTGGTGTAGCTGTTTTCTCAGGTGCTTCTGTCATCGGAGTATCTGTTTCTTCCGGCTCTTCAATGCCCGGAGTCTCCGTCTCTTCCGGTTCTTCAATTGACGGAGTATCTGTTTCCTCCGGTTCTTCAACGTTCGGAGTTTCCGTTTTTTCGGATGACTCCGTTTCCTCTGTGGTTTCCGCTCCGGTCAATTCATCTGCAACTGAACTTCTTACTTCAAAATCCACATTACCGTCTTCATCGGTATACATTTCAAATACGCCGTCGGGAGAGATAAAGGTTACAGGCACATCCTGCACGTTTATAACCCTTGTCATATTTTCATAATTGTAAACATGAACAGTGCAGCCGCTATCTTGCGAATCCTTCTGCAGGTTATAAAGCGTCACTTCAATCGTTTCACCGTCATTACCCAACTCCGCAGAAGCGTCACAGCCGCTTATACTACAGGATATTTTCGGAAGCGGATTGAAAGGCGAATTTTTTAAGTCAAAAGCCTCAGACAGCGAATTGTCAACTGTCAGCTTTGTACCGTTTTTGTTTGTATAGGTTCCATATGACGCTGAGAAGGCATTAGGTATTGCAGATAATGTAAACGTTGTCGCCACAGCAAGCGCCGTAAATTTATTTAAAAATCTTTTCATTTTAATCATTAACTCCTTTCACCATGTGAGAGAATCAAACAGTTATCGTAACTGTCCGCGTGTCACCGTCCCAGTCAACGGCATAGCCTGTGCATTCCGCGATTGCTCGGAGCGGTACCATTGTGCGTCCGTTCATTACCTGCGATGGTACGGCAAGGGCGATTGTTTCTTTTACGGTTGTGCGGTGTCTGTTATTTTTTCCGTAGCTTACTTCAACCAGCTTACCGATTGAGCTGTCGCCTATTTTCATAGTACATGTATCCCATTTGACAGTTTGCGTGTCACCGTTCCAGTCAACCGGCACGTTCATACCTTCAAATATGTTTCTAAGCGGCACAAGCGTGGAACCGTCAACTATAACCGGATACTGTTCGTCAAATCTGATTTCCGAGGTGTTTCCGTCACGATTTTTAACGATGACGCGAATATTATCTTCTTTGGCGCTTGATACCTTCTCCGCATCCGGCTCGCCTCCGAAACGGATACATTTACCGCGCTTTATAAACTTATATGACTTGGACAGTCCCGCGCTCTCAATTGTGATTGTATGCTCGCCGTCTGTCACTTTGTTTATGTTAAGTCCGCATTTATATGGCGCTTTATCTGACGAGTGGAACCACGTTCCGTCTAATTTATAATTGACGGATATATTCGGAGTCTTCGGAATGAATGCGAGAGTGTAAAGATTTACAGTGCCGTTAGAGTTCGCTACAAGCGTATCGCCCGCGTTCGCTTTGCTGAACATGAAGCGCGGATAGCCGTATGGCTCTCTTATGTAGCCGCCGCTGTCAGCCGCTTCATCTAATATATCCATAGCGTACGGATGATTGCTGAGATTGTACTTTTCAACTTCATCAGCTCTGTATACATTGAAATAGTTAATCATCTTCACCTGCGGATATTTCATTATCACGTTGTACAGCATATTTCTCAGTCTCGGAGTCACCCACTCCTCACCCGCGCTTGTGGCAACGCCGCCCTCTGAAATCATCAGAGGCTTTTTTATTCCGTAATCTTCCATAAATTTTATAATGGGCTTCAGCTGGTTGGTAGCCCAGCTGTTTTGACCTGTCATAAAGTATATGCTGTCCTTCTCTGAGGTGTTCGCGCTTCCCCTGAAATACTGCTTCATGTAGCAGCTGACACCTATCCAGTCCACAAATTCATCGCCCGGATAGTACAATTCAAACGGTCTGTCGAGCGCGCCCAAATCATTCGGAGCCCATACAACGGCGAGATTGGGATATTCATGTATAATATTTGCCGCCTTACGGAACACATCGATATATCTTTGAGGATTGTCACCTAAGCCCGAAACATTCATCTCATTTGCAAAACGGATAAACATCGGCTTTTCGTAGGAACTCAATTTATCGAGCGTATGCCGTAAACCGTCATAATCGACGCTATCAAGACTGCCCACCGTCCAGCCCACCATTGTTATTATGTTGTTTTGCGGAACAATCTTGTTGGCTTCGGAGTACAGGTCTCCCTGCCAGAAAGACTCAACATATGTAAGATAACTGCCAAGATGCTTATATTCACTCATTGTATCAGCCGTCATGCCGATGTATGAACCGCCGCGCGGCTCGAATTTTGCGCCGTAGAATGGCGCGTTTTCTACGCTGCCCTCCACGTACAGCTCAAAATCCTTTTCGCTCACCATAGCTGTTCTTTCATTTAAAAGTGAACCCCAGTCCACAGCGTGAGCCACGGGAATCAGAGATGTTATAGCAGTGATTGACAGTAAAATTGATATTAGCTTTTTTTTCATATTCTTCCAACCCCTCTATTGTGTTTTCACTTTAAATACTTTTGAAAAACACAAAATGTTTCTTTTTTTGAAAATTTTTTATTTTTTTTATCATATATATTGCATTGTTCACACAGCATATTTATATATTTATTCAATAAATATATTATATATCATGCGGTATATGCTGTCAACATATGAAAATTCTCCGTAATCTGCTTGACATCCCTCTGCGGAAGTGATAAGATAATTCAGAACAAAGGCGTTCGTATCAGACTGTTGTCTGATACGGACGTTTTTTATTTATTGAAGAGAAACGCAGTAAAGCGACAGTAATAATAGTGACTTTTTTATTGCGGAATCGTTCGGAGATAAGAGGAAGAAGGGGAAATATGTTTGACTTGATTCATGAGGAGTGCGGAGTTTTCGGAATTTATGAAAGAAAAACCACGGACGTGGCTTCATCTGTTTATTTCGGACTTTACGCGCTTCAGCACAGAGGCCAGGAAAGCTGCGGAATAGCTGTTTGCGACGACGGGGTTTTCACTCACAAAAGAGCCGACGGACTTGTTTCGGAGGTTTTCAGCCGTGATGAGCTTAAAAAACTCGGTATGGGAAATATGGCGGTAGGTCATGTGCGCTATTCAACTACGGGAGGTCAGAGCCCTAATAATATCCAGCCGCTCGTAATCCGTCATGTTAAGGGAAATATGGCGCTTGTGCATAACGGAAATCTTACCAACGCCGCAGAGCTAAGAAGCGGATTTGAGCTTTCGGGAGCAATTTTCCACGGCACATCCGATACCGAGGCAATCGCATATCAGATTGTTAAGGAGCGACTTAAATGCCGTTCCACTGAGCAAGCGGTCGAGCGCGCCATGCCGAGTATTAAGGGAGCGTATTCATGTATTCTTATGACTGCCACAAAGCTTATCGCATTCCGCGACCCGCATGGATTCCGACCGCTTTGTATCGGTAAAACGTCAGACGGAGCGTACGTCGCCGCATCTGAATCCTGCTCGCTCGAGACGATAGGAGCGCAGTTCCTGCGTGATATCCGTCCCGGAGAAATCGTTGTGATAAGTGATGGCGGACTGCAATCTGTAACAACTCATTGCCGCCGGCAGAATAATATCTGTATTTTTGAATATATCTACTTCGCCCGTCCCGATTCTGTGATAGAGGGAGTTTCGGTTCATCATGCTCGGATGAGGGCAGGCGCCGTTCTTGCAAAGCATTGTCCGGTTGACGCGGATATTGTTATAGGCGTCCCCGATTCGGGAATTGACGCCGCTCTCGGATATGCGAATAAAAGCGGTATTCCATACGGGATAGGCTTTATAAAAAATAAATATATCGGAAGAAGCTTTATCCAGCCTGAACAAAATCAGCGTGAGAGCGCTGTTAAAATCAAGCTGAACGTTATTCGTGAAACCGTTCTCGGAAAACGCGTGATAATGATAGATGATTCCATAGTTCGCGGTACAACGTGCGCGAGGATTGTTAAATTGCTTCGTGATGCCGGCGCTAAAGAGGTTCATGTGAGAATTTCGTCTCCGCCGTTTATGCATACCTGTCATTTCGGCACGGATATCGACTCAGAGGAAAATCTCATAGCGGGAAAATTCGGCACTACGGAGGAAATAGCAAAATTTATCGGCGCCGATTCACTCGCATATCTTCCGATTGATTCCCTGGGTGAGCTTATCGAAGAAAAATGCGGATTTTGTCACGGCTGCTTTACCGGAAATTATCCAACGGACATCACAGGCGCCGGAGGAAAGAATAAATTTGATGAGAAAATACATAAGACAATGAAATAAAAAATTGAATCTTGCAACAAAAAAAGATTGTAACAAAATTCATTGAATTTTGCTGCAATCTTTTTCAAAGTTTTTGCGATTGCGGAAATACATTCTATAAAGAACGCTATCACCCTCTAACGCAAAATCTACATATTAATATACAAAATTTTCAGAGTGGTAGTTTCTCTTTACAGTTCAATTTCTTCTCCCGCTTCTATTATAAGCGCGCTTGGAGTGTTGAACAGCGCCGCTCTTTCAGCGTCAAACAGGCTGCCAGGTGACATGTGATACGGTACGGTATGCTTTGCCTGTATAAGCTCCGCGCACTCAATCGCCTCGTCAACATCCATGTTGAAGCGACCGTCCATAGGCAGGAATGCGTAATCAATGTTTCTGTCTTTAAGCTCCGCCATCTGTTCTGTTTTTGATGTGTCGCCCGCAAAATACAGAAGCTTATCTCCCACGGTTACAAGATAGCCGACACACTGTGTCACGTCATGGTTCTGATTATACGCCTGAACCGGCTCGATATGGAGTCCGTAAATATCAAGATTCTGATATCCATCGTCAGTAATAGCATCGCTGTTCTGGAATATTACGCAATTTTCCGCATGAGGCGGCAAATCAATTTTGTTATGGTCAGGATGCTGGTGTGTAACCAAAATCAAATCTGCTTCATCATCGTATCCCTCACCGGCATACGGGTCTATATATACAACCTCGCCTGTAGCCAATGTCAGCTTAACGCTGCCGTGTCCCTGATATAATAGTTTTGCCATTGATTTTTCCTCCTTCTGCTGCTCTTGCTCCTGCTCTTTCTGCGATTCCTGCTTCGTGTCCGTAGTTAAAACGATTGTATCGTTGTCAAAGCCTACGTCAAAACCGCCTACCGCGTCTGCAACGTCACGCAGCTTGAAATATGTATAGTCATTGATGTTATATCCCTCAACGTTTACATCGCTGCCGTTTACCTGTACGGGATACGTGTTCGGCGTGGCAACCAATCCCGCCGCAAGCGCTCCGATTGTTCCGAAAACCAAAGCGCCGCTTAAAAATCCTGTTATAAAATTCTTTTTCATTTTAATCCTCCTTCGTTTGTATACTGTATTAATTTTATCACTATATAAAAGCTAAAAAAACTGAAAAAACAGACTATTATTATAAAAATTCAAGTTTCTTTATATTTGGCTTCACAGAGGAGCAGCGGCGCGGGCGACCAAGCGCCGAAGGCGCATAATCACAAAAAGGTGGTAGTGAACTAAGAGTCTGGCTCGAACGGACGTCCGTTTGCAACATCAATTCAATTTCGTCGCACTATCGGCAACTCATTTCATTGTGTTGCGGCACAGCCCTCCGCGCTCCCTTCATCCGCCACCGGCGGCGGTCGCTGCTCGGTTCCCCTTGGCTAACAGCCTATGCCTTCGGCACCCTGTTAACCGCTATGCGTCATCCGTTTTGAACATATTCAAAAGCAATAGAAAACGGCACGCATAAGCATACCGTTTTCTATTGGCTCCTCGAG